>JBAXHC010000022.1:0-38996 GCA_037139075.1 Bacteroidota bacterium | reverse complement strand
ATCTTGGGGTTATTTTGTGGGAGCACACGGGTTCGAACCGCGGACCCTCTGCTTGTAAGGCAGATGCTCTAAACCAGCTGAGCTATGCTCCCTTTCCTTGTTTGGGATTGCAAAAATAAGGGTTGCACGTTTATAGCCAAATTTTATTTTCTCTTTTTTCAGTTTTTATTTAAAAAATAGGTTTGTAACGTACTGAAAAACAGTCATATCAAGCATCATAGATCGATCTAGTCTAAAAAAATATTATAAATAAGCCTTTACTATTATTTATCCACTTATAAAATGAATTCTCATTTTTTACGTTTTAATTAAATATTCATCTATTACCTTTGATTTATGCCTCTATCCACTAACAATGATGCAGCTCTTCCCTGGGAAGAATCTTCAGTTGAAACAATCACCGAAATTACACCCAATTTCAGCTTGATTGTATGGAATGATGAAGTAAACACCTTCGAATGGGTGATTGAAACATTGATGGAAGTTTGTAGTCATTCTGAAGAACAAGCTGAACAATGTGCCCTTTTTATACATTATAAGGGAAAATTTGCGGTTAAAAAGGGAGATTACGACTTTTTGAAACCAATGTGTGATGCCATTACTGATCGGGGCATTGGAGCCACCATTGAGGTTTTCGTTTAATTCTTCCATTTTCATATTACCATACGTGCATTTTGCATGATGTTACCCACAAGCAAACATATGCCTCTCCATATATTAGATAATAAGTTATGGTTTCCACCAGCTTCAGATGCCGATAACGAAGGTTTATTAGCAATGGGTGGTGATTTGTCGGTTGATCGATTATTGATCGCCTATAAAAATGGCATTTTCCCATGGTTTGATGGTGAAATCCCTTTGTGGTGGTGCCCGGACCCACGATTTGTCTTATTACCCTCCGAGCTTATCGTCAGCAAAAGCATGCAATCCCTTTTAAAAAAGCGAAGCTTTCAGTTCACCACAAACAAGGCCTTCAGAGAAGTTATAGCACATTGTAAAAAAGTAAAAAGAAGAGAACAGGATGGCACCTGGATTACAGATTCTGTTGAAAAAGCATATATCGAATTACATGAACTAGGCTTTGCACATAGTGCTGAAGTTTGGCTTGACGGGAAACTTATAGGAGGATTATATGGCATTAAAATGGGAAAGGTATTCTTTGGAGAAAGCATGTTTAGCTTAACCAGTAACGCAAGCAAATATGCGTTTATAACATTTGTAGCACAACTCAAAGAAGAGGGAATTGAAATCATTGACTGCCAGATCTATACAGAACATTTAGAAAGTCTGGGAGCTAAAATGATGGAAAGAGATCTATTTATTAATACGATTCATCAGCTTATTTAACTGCGATAACCATACATTCTTTCCACATCAATTACAATCTTTTCCATTTCAGCATCATTGCCTTTAGGATCGTATTTCTGTTTCAAATTACTACCAAATAATACAGCGATTGTTTGCCAAAATGCAGCATTGATAAATCCTTTGTAATCATCTATAATTTCATAACAATTGTTACCCGTTTCTCTATAAATTAGTTTCATCAAAACCTTCCCTTGATAAATAGAAAGCTGGGTTAGCTTATCAGTAAACTCTTTCTTCAATTCTTTTTCTCTGGCATGAATGATTTGCCTGCGTTTAGCTCGATCAGTTACATTAACTAAACGGGCATTGATATCGTTCATTATTCTACTAGCCGCTTTTGCATAAGGATACGTTACATACACTGCATTTCTCAAACGAGTCCAATCAGCCCAATACTTTTTCCATCTACCATTTAAACGGGTATACACTTCAACATTGGGCAAATAACTCATGGGAACGGTATCCCCCTGTGGCGTGATAAACGCATATACACGAACCGTATCATAAGCCCCAACGGTTTGTGCTGTTGCTTGGTTTTTCAATCCTGCTACCAGGATGAACACTAGGATAATATGTAGGATTGTTTTATTCACTTCTTAATTGATAGACCAGCTCATTGTTATTAATGCTGCCCGGACATAAAAAGTAACCCGAAACGCTTATTAGACTGATTTTAAATTTGATTTCATTAACAATCTTTGTCTGATTGCCATTCCAAATCCTGTAACCATCACTACTACTCCTAACCATAGCACATTAATTAGTGGAAACTCATATACTTTCAGGGTAATAAGATCGGTAATTGCACCACTCTCTTTTACTCCGATTTCTAATTTACCACTCGCCTGATCTATTACTTTATTGAATTGTAATACTAAACTCTGCGCACGAATAGTATCATTCACTAATCGAAGCGATTGTCCTTTAATGGCGATTCCAGGATTTGCTTGGTATCTTCTACCCTCTTTTGAAATAATGGTTAAATTTAAAAACAAAGAAACCTCACCGGATTCCATTTTCGACTTTTGCTCTTCCGGATTCACTACTACTTTATCGAGTATCATTAACCCATTGCTGTAAAAAAGTGTATCTCCTGTTTTAACAACTTTATTCCTAAAAGTGGTTGTATCGGCAACATTATTTTCCTGAAAGGAAGTGATATAGGCAAAAATATCTTTGAACCAATAATGCTTTGCAGATGGGTTGGCAGAGAATCCTTCCATACCCTTATTCTGCTTCATTACATCAGGATATAATTTGAAGCTATCAGATTTATCTTTTGCAACAAAATCAATCTCAAAATAGCGTTTGCGATCAATAGGATTAATGGTGTCTTTTACATAAGTAACCATATACTTTCCCATATCTGTAGAAACAGATTTAAAGAGGGTCAGGTTTTCTGCTGGATCTCCCTGAGCACCTTTTTCGCTTTTAGTTAAAACTGTTACCCCAGTTGTATTCCAACTCAGTACCGTTTTTTTTGCTGATGATATTAAAATGCCCACAAGTACCATTCCAAAACCAATATGTGCTACACTTGCTCCTGCTGATTTTAATTTTCCTTTTAATGCATTGATAATATAAAACAGGTTTGCAACAATTGCATACACTGCAGTAAATATGGCAATATGAATCGCTACTAAAAATACAGGTCCTTTTTTATCGAAATGAATCCCTCCAAAAATGCTGATACTTAAACTGATTACCAATGCAATTGCAGTTGGTAATAAAATCTTTTTGCCAAACTGTTCTTTTGGAGTGGTCTTGTATTTTAAATACTGAGTAACTGCAGTTAAGAGACCAACTACTATGGCCACAAAAACCTGTATTTGGTTATGTGCAAATTCAGCATCTTCAGGAGGTGCTATTTTAGAACCAAATACTTTATTGAAAACTGGAGTAGATGTTTTTGCAATGATTACAATGCCCGCCATAAACAAAACCAAAGCACCGATAAACATCCAAAATTCTCTACTATAAGTTTGCTCTTCCTTTTGAATGGTAGGAATCTTTTTAAGGTTCTTAAAGAAAAGAAACATAGCTGGAACTAAGAACACTAAAATAAAACCAATCAACTGAATGTATATCGCCTGTAGATTTTTATCATCAACTGTAAATGCGTGCACAGAAGTATCTGCAAGGATTCCACTTCTTGTTAAGAAAGTAGAATATAAAATGAGGGTAAATGTGATAAAATAAAAGAAATAAGTAGACCTTAAAGAATACCCTGTGTTTTTATACACCAAGTTCACATGCAACCCTGCCACTAAAGTCAACCATGGAACTAAAGAAGCATTTTCTACAGGATCCCAGGCCCAATATCCACCAAAAGAAAGACTTTCATAAGCCCAAGCGGCACCCATCATAATACCAAGTCCTAATATAGCTGCCGAAAAACTTGCCCAAGGAATTACTGGTTTAACCCAATCGTGTCTATTGTTCATTAAACCTGCAAATGCAAATGCAAATGGAACAATAGTAGAAGCAAAACCTAAAAATAAAATCGGAGGATGAATCACCATCCAATAATTCTGCAATAAGGTATTTAAATCGTTTCCTTCATAAACCCTTGGTAATTGTAGATAATCGGGATTAGCAAAAATGGGAATATCTGGCATATGATTACGCCAAAGAATAAATGGATTATTCCCAATTTTTGATCCAAAGAAATAAATCCCTAATAACATACTTGATATACAAACCTGCCCCACATTGATCACAAATAAAGTTCCTGCCTCCCACTCTTTATTTTTCCAAATCAGAATCCAACCTAGAACACAATGCCAGATACTCCACAAAAGAAAACTACCAGATTGATCTTCCCAGATACAGCTTAATAGGTATTTAGGTTCCAGAGATCTTGATGAGTGATTCCAGGCGAAAAAGTATTCGTGATAATGATTTGATACGATGTATACAATCAAACCAAAAATTGAAACAACAGAAATTGTTTCAACAGCAAATATGGTACGTGCAAACTTGATCCAACTTTGACGGTCCGCTAAATTGATTTCTTTACTTGCTTTAAAATAAGCATAGGATGCCAACAGGGAACTCACAAAACTTAGGATAGCTAAAAAATGGCCTATCTGTCCCGGCAATAAATGTTCACCTATATAATTCATGTATACTGATTAGGATATAAAAAAAAGTAACTTATTGCCAGAAATTATTTTCCGGTGCTTTGTACAGCTCTCTGTGTTGAATTAGGATCGTCTTTGTATTTTGAAGGGCATTTTAAAAGAATATCCTTACAGTCAAAATGATCGCCCTGAACCCTGCCCTTTAAAACAATCCTTTCGCTTTTTTCCATATCTGTAGGCTTATTATTATGATATATCACTTTAATACTACCACCCAGCGAATCAAGAGCAGTAAAACTTAAGTAATTGGGATTTTTGATGGCATCGTATTCAACGGGCTGTTTTTTGTCCACTTTTGCTATCAAAGTAACAAATTTACCCTCTTTCTGGCGGGCAGATGAAATGGTTTCATAGGTCGACAAATCTCCAGTATAGCTAATTAATACAACGATACTGATCGCAATAAGAACTAAGATAATGATGTGGGTCTTTTTCATGTTGTGATTTTCAGAGACAAAAATAGCCCAAATTAGTGGAGCAACAACTGATGTTTGTCAGGACTTATTCCGAATTGTGAATTCCTTATAAAATACCCACTTAAGATTAGCTTATATCTTAGATATTTTTATCAAAAATCAAAAATTGAGGTAATTTGCATCGAGTCTGCAATCCTCATACCATGTCCGATATATCCTTATTTAACAGTAATTCCGTAGGAAATCCCAACAACAATATTTTTGGCCTACCCTTTTCAGAGGAAGAAGCAAGTTTAGTAATAGTACCTGTTCCCTGGGAAGTAACAGTAAGTTATGGCGCCGGAACCGCAAGAGCACCTGAACATGTTTTCAAAGCAAGTGTTCAGGTCGATCTTTTAGATTGTAATGTAAACCAAGGGTGGAAAAAGGGCTTTTTTATGCGTGATGTGGATAAAAAGCTATTATTAAAAAGCGATTATCTACGTAAAGAGGCAGAACTCTATATCGATTATATATCCAAGGGCGCAAAGGTAGAGGATAATAAATTCATGACTAAAAGTCTGAAAGATATCAATGAAGGCAGTCTATATCTGAATCAATGGGTATATGACCATTGTATTGAATTATTAAAGGGTGGAAAAAAAGTTGGCTTATTGGGAGGGGATCATAGCATTTCATTAGGATTTTTAAAAGCTTTAGAACAACAACAGGGTGAGTTTGGAATTTTACAAATTGATGCACACTGTGATTTAAGAAAAGGCTACGAGAATTTCAATTACTCACATGCTTCTATCATGTATAATGCATTAGAAGAAATTCCTTCTATTCAAAAATTAGTTCAAATTGGTGTGAGAGAATATTGCGAAGAAGAATGGAATTATGTGTGCAATAGTAACTACAGGGTAATTACCTATTTGGATCAACAAATTAAAGAACGTCAATTTGAGGGTGAAACCTGGAAATATATTGCTGAAGAAATGATAAGCCACTTACCTCATAAAGTATATTTGAGTTTTGATATAGATGGTTTAGATCGAAAATATTGTCCAAACACTGGAACCCCTGTTCAGGGCGGGTTTGAGACAGAGCAGGTATTATATCTTGTAAAACAAATTGTTGAATCAGGAAGAGAGTTGATTGGATTTGATCTGGTGGAAATTGGAGTAGGTCAAACCGATTGGGACAGTAATGTTGGCGCTCACTTATTATGGCGTCTTTCAAATTTGATGGTAAAAAAATCTCTTTAACTAACCGTTTTCATGAAAGTATACGATTTCATCATTGAGTTGAAAAAACCCAGTTACCGTTTTATTAATTGGATCAGTCAATTGATGTACTTATTAAGTATTGTAGTTTTTTGTCTTATCCTTTTTCAAAAAGAAGCAGTAAGACCGATCGTTTTATATATCGCAATTATTGGTATCATTATCTGGTGGATCTATTGTATCATAGCCGAGAACAAAAATCAACAACCCTTTTATCGAATGGGTCTTCTGATGTCTGCGGCAGGCTGGTTTTTTATTCCCAATGGCAAATGGATCACATTCGTTTACCTTGTTGCAGCAATTTTGGAAAAACAGGCAAAGTTTCCTCAGGAAATTGCATTTGGGAAGGAAGAAATTGTTTTCAATAGCTTTCCAAAACAAAGGTACAGTTGGGCTGAATTGAATAATGTAGTTCTAAAAGATGGTATTATTACAGTGGATTTCAAAACTAATAAACTATTACAAAAAGAAATTCAATCTGGCTCAACAGCACAAGATGAGAAAGAATTTAACGAGTTTTGCCATGTAAGATTAAAAGAATCTCTTATAGCTTAATTAAGGCAAATCAATTTTTAGCCACATTTTATTTAATACGCATGATTTTAACTGAATCCCCTTATCTATTATATTCTGACGGGGAAGGAAATATTTTTGAAGACATTAGTTTATATGCAACTGGAAGAGCTGGTTGGGACGCTTTACCAGTACCCACTGAAGATTGGATAGAATTACCTTCTGGCGGCAACTTGTATGAACTGCCTGGAAGAAGAGGCATTGGAATCGATGTAGAAACTGGAGAAATGCGCCTATGTGATAAGGGCTGGGCTGTAGCAGCATTTATTCCACCTGCCCATACCGGATTATATATTGCTGCATTTGAAACTGCACCAGAAGCTCCTACACTTCCACTTTTCTGTTATACGGCCGCAGGTTGGCTTGATCAGAAATTTTATGTAACAGCATTAAGAATTGAACAGGATATACGTCAAGAATCGGTTGGTTATAATGAGCATGAAATTGAAATTGGCGCATCGAACCTTTTAAAAAACTACCCTGACAATAGATTAGTAAAGCATTTAATGGAAAACTGTTGCATGACTTATGATTGTCCTGCCGCCAAAAACTTTTCATTAGGAAGATGGGAATGCCCTGTACCTACTTCCCCTGCTTGTAATGCCAATTGCATTGGTTGTATTTCGTTTCAACCAGAAACAGAAAGTATTGTTAGTACACAAGACCGATTGACCTTTAGACCCACTGCTGCAGAAATAGTTGAATTTACAGTTCCTCATTTAATGCAAGCTCCATTTCCCATCATTAGTTTCGGACAGGGTTGCGAAGGTGAACCATTGCTCATGTGGGAAACCATTCGTGAAGCCATCATTGAGATAAGAAAACATACGAAGAGAGGAAGTATTAATATCAACACAAATGGCTCAAAACCAGATGCTGTAAAAGCCTTGTGTGAAGCAGGTTTGGATAGCATCCGTGTAAGTACAAACTCTGCAAGGAAACATATATACGACCCCTACTATCGCCCTAATAATTACAACTTTGAGGATATCATAGAAAGTATGAAAGTAGTAACAGACTTTGGTGGCTGGGCTAGTATCAACTATTTTGTATTTCCCGGAATGACAGATACTGTTGAAGAATATGAAGCGCTCAGAGAATTAATTAGATATACCAATATCAGTATGATCCAATGGCGCAATTTTAATATAGATCCTGATTGGTATATGGGGAAAATTGGTGTTTATGAAACAGGCGATATTTTAGGTATCAAACAAATGATGGAATTACTAAAAGAAGAATTTCCAAAATTAGCTTTTGGATATTTCAACCCTCCAATTGAAAGAATAAATGGAAATTTTACGGCAGATTTTGCACACTATTAGTATTATTTAAATGAGTGTATCACCACAAAAGAAGGATCAAATTTTTGGGATAGGTCTGGCGGTTCTTGCTACCATGATATGGGCTGGAAATTTTGTGATTTCAAAGGGTGTAAATCAATTAATTGGTCCTATAAGTCTGGCATTTTTTCGCTGGACTTTAGCCTCATTAATAATAATACCGCTTGCATGGTCTTCTTTCAAAAAAGAAAAGCAGTATATCAAGGAAAATATCAGATACTTATTCTGGGTTTCTTTGTCTGGCATTGCTTTATTCAACACTTGTATTTATGTATCTGGCCATTTTACATCTGCCATTAATATGGCTTTGATTGGCACTACCTCCTCTCCCATTTTCGCAACCATATTTGCAGTTGTTTTTTTGAAAGAGAAAATTAATGCTTCCAGATTAATCGGTTTAATCATATGTATCATTGGAATATTGGTTTTATTATCGAAAGGAAGTTTTGAAAAATTATTGTCATTACATTTTGGAATTGGAGATTTATGGATTTTAGCAGCTGGCTTTTGCTTTGCTGTTTATAGTGTATTAGTAAGAAAGAAACCTGCAACTATTTCAAGCCTACATTTTTTAATGCTTATTTTTTCAATGGGTGCAATGATGTTATTTCCATTCTTTCTTATTGAAACATGGTACTTGCCTAAGCCTCAATTTACTCCTGCATTAATTGGTTCCATTTTATATTTAGGCTTTGGAACTTCCGTCATTGCATTTTTATGTTGGAATATAGCTTTACAAAAATTAGGCACTTCCAGAACAGTATTATTTGGCAACTTAACGCCAATTTTCAGTACGCTTGAAGCGGTATTGATACTTGGCGAAAAATTTTCTAACATTCATATTTTAAGTGGTATCATGGTAATTGGCGGTCTGGTTATTGCAAATCTGCAAACATTATATCCAAGTAAAAAGAAACCTTACACAGAAATTTCAAAATAGACTTCTCATTGGCTACTTCTACGATTATTTTTTTATGCATTTTTGCGTGTTTAGCAGGGTTCGTTGATGCAATCGTGGGAGGTGGCGGACTTATTCAAACACCGGCAGCACTTATTTTGTTACCACAACTTCCTGTAGCCACTGTAATAGGATCGCTTAAAATCCCTTCGTTTAGTGGGACATTTTTTGCTGCAAAACAATATATCAAACAGGTGAATATTAATTGGAGACGAATGCTATTCATGTGTGCAATTGCATTTATCGCTTCATTCTCTGGTTCTCTTTTGTTAACGCAAATGAGTAACCGATTTATGAAACCAATTATTCTTGTAGTATTAGTTTTTGTAGCCATTTATTCTTTTACTAAAAAGAATTTTGGGCAACATAAAACAGAAGTGATCAGCGAAAAAAATAAAATTCTATTCCCTATACTAATAAGCTTGGTCATTGGTTTTTATGATGGATTTATAGGGCCCGGAGCTGGAAGTTTTTTGGTATTAGCTTTTATAAGTTTTTTAGGTTTCGATTTTTTGCAAGCATCTGCCCACGCGAAACTGATAAACCTTGCAACAAATCTGGGATCTATTTTACTTTTCTTTTTAAAAGGACATATTTTGTGGCAGGTTGCTTTGCCAATGGCTTTATGTAATGCAATGGGTGGCATTATAGGTGCCCGAATGGCCATATCAAAAGGCAACCGATTCATCAGAATCTTTTTTATTTTAGTTGTGATGGCAACTCTGATTCGGTTTTCATATGATGTATTCTGGAGAAAGTAATACTATTATTAACCTTTCTTTATACCACACAAGTGAATTAAGTGACTAAACTGCATGTAATTTTCAACATTGGATTTTGAAGCGTTTATTAACGATAAATTTGAGATGAATCATTCCGTTACTATGCAAATTGGTTTTGAAAGGGAGAAAAACATGAAAGCTGGAGCTATTACTGCTTCTATATGTATTGCTTTGTTTTTATTATTCTTTTATTTACAATGGACATTACCGCAAATTCCTATCCCATTAACAGGAGAAGGCATTGAAGTAAATCTCGGCAATAGCGAAACTGGCTTAGGAGATATAGCGCCAACTATTCCAGGGAATCCTTCTAAAACAGAAGATGCGGTTAAAACAAGTCCACCCACAAGTAAACCTCAAACCTCAAATACAAAGATTAATGCCGATGAAAATGGGGATGAGCCCATTAACAACGCTGAGAAAATAACACCTAAAACTGAAAATAAACCAGCCATACCCGTAAAACCAACTATCAAACCTAGCCCTAACCCAGTTGCAGCTAAGCCTGTTGAACCAAAACCAAAAGCACTTTTTAAAGGAGGTACCAGTACTACAACCAGTGGTAATCAAGGTGATAGCTATAATGGCATTAAAAATCAGGGAATTGCTGGTGGCAAAGGCGATCAGGGTAGTCCTAACGGCAACCCTAATTCAGATAGCTATAAAGGCAATGGAGGTAATGGAACTGCTGGAAACGGGGTAACAATAAGAAGTGGACTGGATGGAAGAAGAATAACCCGCTTACCAAGTTTTGAAGATGATTTCAACGAAAATGCTAAAGTTGCTATTGATATCACAGTTGATCAGTCTGGAAATGTGATTGCAGCATCAGTAAATCCTAAAGGAACAACAACCACCAATCAAAATATCCGCAATATTGCCTTAAAGAAAGCAAAGACGTTAAAACTCAATGCAGGCAATGATTCTGAACAGGTAGGAACATTAGTATTTAGTTTCAAACTTCGTGGTTAAAATTTCTTCTCTAATTTGCAGTCGAATATGACTTATAAAGAAACATTAGATTTTCTTTTTCGATCACTCCCTATGTTCAGCAGGGTTGGTGAATCTGCATTTAAGAAAGACCTTACTAATACCTTGCGCTTATGTGAATTCATTGGCAATCCACAGCAAAAATTAAAAACAATACATGTAGCTGGAACAAATGGTAAAGGATCAACAAGTCATATGCTTGCAGCCATTTTACAAACTGCGGGATATAAAACAGGTCTTTACACTTCCCCTCATTTAAAAGATTTTAGAGAAAGGATAAAAGTAAATGGTGAAATGTGTACTGAATCATTTGTAATTGATTTTACAGATCGCATTCAACCAATGATTCAAGAGATTCAACCCTCCTTTTTTGAAATTACCGTTGCAATGGCATTTGAATATTTTGCATTACAGCAAGTGGATATTGCAATTATTGAAGTTGGATTAGGTGGCAGATTAGATAGTACCAATATCATCATCCCTGAACTTAGTATCATTACCAATATTGGCTGGGATCATATGAATTTATTAGGAAATTCTTTAGAATTAATCGCTTTTGAAAAAGCAGGAATCATTAAAGATTCTATCCCCGTTGTTATTGGAGAATATACTTCTATAACCAGACCTGTATTTGAAAAAAGAGCTGCTGAATTGAACGCAAAAATTCATTGGGCTACTGAAGAAAGATGGGTAAGCGATTTTAATATTGCGGCACACCATATTGAAATAAGTATTGCTGAAAAAAGGAATGATGAAAGAACCAGCTATCAATTGGATTTACCCGGAATTTATCAGACTAAAAATTTGCTTACTGTTATTACTGCCGTTGAAGTACTCAATCAGAAAAAATGGAATATCAGTCTCCCAGATATTCATAAAGGATTAGCACACTCAAAGAAGATAAACGGATTGCACGGAAGATGGGAAGTATTAAAAGAAAAACCATTACTTGTATTAGATGTAGCTCATAATGAAGATGGCATCAAAGAAATTGTTCGCCAGATTGAATTAGTGGGTGCACAAGAAGTGCACATTGTAATTGGCATGGTTAAAGACAAGGAAATTGATCGGGTACTAGATTTACTTCCTAAAAAAGCACATTACTATTTTACAAAAGCACCGATACCAAGGGCTTTAGATGAAAAAATATTAATGGAAGAAGCCAACAAAAAAAACTTGTTTGGAAACTGCTTTCCTTTAATTAATGAAGCAGTTCAAAATGCAATACATCATGCAAAAGAAAATGATCTTGTATTAGTGTGTGGAAGTGTATTTGTAGTTGGAGAAGTACATGTATAAGATTTACCAATTAAGCCATTTCAATTTTAACATCGCCTGATAAATTGCTCCCTGCTGAACGCCATGTTGCAGTTTTCCATCCATTAATAATTGCTTCAATTCTTCTTTAGAAAAGGTTTCAATGATGATTTCTTCAAAAGGATCAAAATTTGTACTCGCTAATATTTCTGCATTTTTTGCCAGAAAAAAGTAGGCTGTATTATTATGTAAAGCTGGATTAGGTGATATTTTCATCAGGAATTCTACTTCATCTGAAACATACCCAGTTTCTTCTTGCATTTCTCTAATAGCTGATGCCATAGGTATTTCACCTTCCTCTAACATACCTCCGGGCAATTCTAAAGTAGTGGCTCCAAAAGCATGTCGATATTGTTTTACTAATACAATCCTTTCATCTTTGGTAATAATTACCATATTTGTCCAATCTGGAACTTCAATCACATAATAAGGATCCATAATTCGGCCATCAGGCAATTCACACTTATCTGCCCGAGCATGCAACCATCTATCGCGATACACATATTTAGACTCCAGCAATTTCCAATTCATGATGTTGTATTTATTAAACCTGTCAATTTTATTTGACCACTATCCTTCCCAACTTCTGTAACGCAAAAAACAAAGTACTTAATTGCATGGATTGAATGAACTGTTGAGATTGGATCAAATCGATTAATTCGTCCATCGAAACCAATAAAACTTCTACATCTTCTTCCATGTCTAAAGGTTGATCAGGATCGAACTCTCCTCCAGTAGCAAGAAACATCTGCATGAAATTATTATTGGTAGTAGGATTAGGTGAAATTTTCCCAAGCCATTCAATCTTTTCAAATCGATATCCAGTTTCTTCTAATAATTCGCGTGCCATGGCATCCGTTTTCGAGACATCACTAGGGTCAATGCCTCCACCAGGCAATTCAACACTAGTGAGCCCAACACCTTGACGAAATACTCTTTCCAATATAACCTGACCATCTTTAGTAATGGCTAATGCCGTTGCATAATCTGGAAACCCATATTTATAAAAGGGTGTTAATATCGATCCATCTGGTTTCTGCCATGTTTCGGATCTTACATCAACCCATTTATCTTTTAATAATTGCTCTGAGGCAAGCAATGTCCATTCACTTTTTTTCTCCATTACCATTTACGATTTTCTCTTAAAGTAGTAATATGAGCTATGTGATGATTACAATGCCAGGCATATAAACCCAGTAAAAACCATAAAGTCATTTCTCTTTTACTGGCCGGATGGAAAACTTTTCTATCCCACTGTTCTTCAGTTAAATCTTTGATTGCTGCAACCCAACGAATATGCAATGCATGCAAAAGCGTAATGGATACATTAATAGGAACAGAAAAATTGTCTGATAAATTTGCCCATTCCTTTTCTTCATAGGGTTTAATAACCGGATGATCTTCTGTTAACCCTAATTTAAAACGGATATAGGCATTCATATGACTGTCTGCCACATGATGCACTACTTGCTTCACTGTCCATCCTTCTGTTCGATAAGGAGTATCTAGTTGTGCCTCATCTAAATTTAGAATGGCTCTTTCAATTCCTTCTGGTAAGAATTGGAGATCAAGTAACCATTTTTTTTTCTGCTCTTCAGAATAAGGTTGTGGCTCATATTTGCCGATCGGATAACGTGGATCAATTGTCATAATCAATCATTTAAATTTTTAATTTTTACTTTTAAATTTTAATCCTCTCTCAATACATGACCTGTAAGATTAATAAATACATCTTCCAGATTTGCCTTTTTTACTTCTTTTGGACGTTCAAAACCTGTATCAACTAATTCGTCAATTAATTTATCTGGAGAGTTCAAAGCAATTATTTTACCACTATCAATAATAGCAACCCGATCGCAAAGCACTTCTGCCTCGTCCATATAATGCGTTGTAATTATTACTGTAGTTCCTGAGGCACGAATGGTTTTAATCAATTCCCAAAGATTCCTTCTTGCTTGAGGATCTAAACCAGTGGTGGGCTCATCTAAAAATATAATTCTTGGTTTATTAATTAAAGTTGTGGCAATCGAGAATCGCTGCTTCTGTCCACCACTCAACTCTTTATACTTTGCTTTTGCTTTATCACGAAGGTTTACACTATCCAATAAATGCATCGGGTCTATCACTTCATTGTATAATCCTGCGAACAAATGGATCAATTCTGTTAGATTTAAGCTTGGATAATAACCAGAAGTTTGCAATTGCACGCCAATAATTTTTTTAATCTCATTGGGTGATTTATCCAGATTAAATCCATCCACAGTTATTTCTCCACTTGTTTTTTCGCGAAGTGTTTCAATAATTTCTAATGTGGTGGATTTTCCAGCCCCATTTGGTCCTAATAACCCAAAGATCTCCCCTCTCTTTACATCAAAACTAATACCCTTAACTGCTTCAAAATCGCCGTAATTTTTTTTGAGATTCTTAACTGATATAATAATGTCGCTCATAGTTTATAATTTGAAAGGGATTGTTAGCCCCAATTGCTTTGGTGAACTGATCATACCTGTTCTATTTCTTAATTGATCTAAATTAATTGCCACGGCTCTTAAATGTTGTGCAGCAGCAGCATTTAATATAGCAGAACCGCCACTTATTAAAATACCGCCACTTAACAAGTACCAATTGATATTTCTATTATCATTGGTGCCAATCAATCCAACAATTGATGTTGCTGTGCCTACAAAAGTAAGAACAGTGGCCCAAGTTCGATTCCTTTTATAGTCAATATATTCTAAGGTACATTCTGGAATATTCACTTTTGAAATCAAATAATCTAAACTGGCTTTTCCAGTATATAACTGTCCCTGATAAATTAATCCTGGCTTGGTTAAACTTGGCACAAAACTCATACCCCTGGGGCTATAATAAAACTGTTGGGATTCGGGGGTTATGGGTGCAGTTTGAGCAAATACAAAATTTGAAAATGATAATACAAAAATTATAAAAAATAGCATTTGTTTAAACATAACACAAACTGATTCGTATCTTATAAAGATAGGGATGAGTTTTAAAAGGTTCGCAATTTTTGACTAAAAGGGCTAAAGTTCTAGCTTATATTTGCATGCGGTTTTCATAAAATAGAAAGAAATGAAAGTATTCAAATTTGGGGGAGCTAGTGTAAATAGCATTGAAAGGGTAAAAAACCTTGCAGAAATTGTTGAAGCAAACCAATCTGGGCCAATGGTAATTATTCTTTCTGCAATGGGAAAGACCACCAATGCGCTAGAAAAAGTGGCAGAAGCTTTTTATGCTGGCAAAAAAGAAGAAGCCCTACATTTATTTCAGGCTATAAAACATCAACATCTTAACAACACGAAATATCTATTGGTGTTAAGGTTTAATGCCTGTCTGGAACAATTATCTGATTTTTTTACTGAAATTGAATGGTTATTGCACGATAAGCCAGTACGTGATTTTGATTATTATTATGACCAGATTGTTTGTCTTGGTGAATTACTAAGCAGCTGTATTGTTAGTCATTATCTTAATGAAGTAGGCATTTCAAATCATTGGATTGATGTCAGAGATTCTATGCGTACAAATAATAATTTCAGAGATGCCGATATTGATTGGGTCGTTACAAGAGAAAAAATCAGAAGCAATGTGCTGAATTTGATTAGTGAAGAAACCAAAATTATTATCACGCAAGGATATATTGGTGCAACAGAAGATAATGAAAGTACTACTTTAGGTCGTGAAGGAAGTGATTATTCTGCAGCTATTTTTGCGAATGTACTAGATGCTGAAAGTCTTAGTATTTGGAAAGATGTTGATGGTGTTATGAATGCCGATCCTAAATCATATCCGGATGCAGTATTGATTGATGAATTAAGTTATACTGAAGTAATCGAAATGGCTTATTATGGAGCACAGGTAATACATCCTAAAACCATCAAACCATTACAAAACAAGAGTATTCCTTTATATGTAAAATGCTTTTTGAATCAGAATTTACCCGGCACTATCATACATCAGAAAAAAAATAAACATCTACCTCCAATTATAGTAATCAAGGAAAATCAGGTTTTAATAGAATTAAAAACACATGATTTTTCTTTTGTAGGAGAAGAACCTATTATTGAACTATACCAATTATTTAAGAAACTACATGTAAAACCAAATCTAATTCAAACTGCAGCTATCAGTGTGTATGTTTGTTTAGATGACAAAGCAGATAAAATAGAACAACTGGCTTTGGCTGCAGGAACTCAGTTTGACGTACAAATAGAAAAGGGCTTATCGCTGCTTACAATCCGACATTATAATGAAGAAGTATTAAATACACTAAGCCAGAGTAAACACAAAGTTTTACAACAACAATCAACAGAAACCGTCCAGGTACTTTTTAGATAATAATTCTAAGTATCCGGATAAATATGTTTTTGCAAAAGTGAATTTAAATCTGCTTCCTTAAAGGGTTTCAATAAGATATCAGAGATTCCGGATTTACGATATCCTTCAAGGTCATCCTCTACTATTGAAGCTGTTAGAGCAATTACTGGCATCTTTGATTTTGCGTTTGGAGTTTTTCTTATAGCTGCAGCTAACTGATCACCTGTCATTTCGGGCACGTTAATATCAGTAAGAATAATATCATATTTATTTTCATTAAAGAGCTCCCATCCTAGTTTGCCATTTTTAACTACATCAAATTTTAGTTGCTGTTTTTTTAAAAGCAAACTTAAAAACATAGCATTCATTTCATTGTCCTCAATAATTAATGCTTTTTTTCCAACATACAATTGTTTTACTTTTTTGGAAACAAATACACTTGGGCTTTCTACTTCTTCGATGAGATTATTTTGAACAGGATAATATAATAAAATAGAAAAAACTGATCCCTCATTTATTTTACTGGCCACATGAATTCGGCCTCCTTGCAATTCAACTAACATTTTACATATTGGAAGGCCAAGTCCGGTTCCTGTAATGGAACGTCTGGTTTCGTTTGCATTGACTGTTGATTTAACCTGCGAAAATTCTTCGAATATGGATTTTAAATGTGTAGCTGGAATTCCGATGCCGGAATCAGCCACCTGTATTTTAATATCTACCTCTTTTTCAGATTTAAATATTGCTGCAGCTGTAATTACAACATACCCTTTATTGGTAAATTTAATTGCGTTACTTGTTAAATTATATAGGATTTGCTTTAAGCGAAATTTATCACCAATTACAATTAGATCATTCGGCAAGCTAATTTCCTCTTTAATCACAATACCTTTTTTCGCAGCAATCGCACTGAACGCAAATGCAATTTCATGTATAGCATCACTTAAATTAAATGGCTGAAACTCTAATTGTAATTTACCAGCATCGAGTTTAGAAAAATCTAAGATATCATTAACTGTATTTAATAAATGATCTGATGATGTTTTAATGGCCTGTAAGTATTTCTTTTTCTCAGGGTCGGTTTCAATTCTATCAATTATATCCGTAAAACCCATGATACATGTTAGTGGAGATCGTATCTCATGACTCATGTTGCTCAAAAATCTGCTTTTATTATCAAACAGTTTGTCAGAGATTCCCTTCCGTTCTTTAAGTTTTGATTCGTTATTGATTAATCGTTTAATATTAAAGAACAACAAAACAATAGAACCAATTATGATACTTAAAGATGCCATGGTATATCTGGCAATATGCCTGTGTTGGCTAATATTGGCATCATTATTTTGAATTAAGGAAACCAAAATCCTCACATTAATAATATTCAAAACCAGAACAGATATTATCATCACAAAAGAGACTGTGATTAAAATAATATTGGAATTTGAAAACTTAAAGATTTTCATTAGCGTTTTAACATTGTGGGGGGATAAGGAATGAAAATACAATAAAAAGAATTACAAATTATGTTCCATTTGCTATTAAAAATACAACATATAATTAATTTGTATATATGCTATAATCTCCTTCTGAAGTAATTGCGATAACAGGAAGCTTTTTATGTTGTTCAAAATATTGAAACACCATCTGCATTTTATTTATAAACAATTTGTACTCAATTTCATCCTTACTACTCTTTTTTAGGAACTCAATATTTTTATAAATATTAAATCGAATAGGGAAAATATGAACTGGTATAAAATCCTGTCCCGCAGCATGTGCATATGCTGCCATCAAATACAGCTCTTCAATTTGGCTGTCCTGAATTGGAATACAGCCTTGTGTAACACAATTGCCATGAATAAAAATATCACTTCCAGGTTTTATAGAATCACTTAAAAGCTTGTCAGAAACATTTGGGTAATTAATACCAAGGGCTAAATGATAACTACTATTTGGCCTAAATTCATTGATATAGTAAAATCCTTCTGGCACCTGAAAATCGCCATCCATTCGTTTTGGGCCCATGGTACCCGAAAGCGCACAAATTTTATAGGTTTTAACAAGTTTAAATGTTTCATTACTATTATTCCTTCCCCATACTTCCAGCTGACTATCGTACTTAAAACTTCTGATGTAAATTTCTTTAGGAGGCCAATTGAGATTAGCTTTCTGAAATGCTCTTTTAATACTATCATTTTTGATATTAAAGGCATTCTTAACTTTTGGGAAAGTCTTTTGTTGCTCTAGAAAAGCAGATTGAGCAGAAGATTCTTGTATTATGAAAAGTGGAAATGCTAACCAAAATAGATACTTCATGAGTTCAAATTTACGCAATCGCCGAAATTCCTACCTAAAAATCAAAGAATTCTCTAATCATGCCATGAAGTTTTATAGGGATAAGTATCTTCGTCACCTTATTCAATTTTTTGAAATAAATAGGAATTAAAGACAAAATCATGAAAGTAGGCATATTAGGTGGTGGACAATTAGGAAGAATGCTTTTACAGGCCGCAGCCAATTATACTGTTGAAACCTATGTTTTAGAGAATGATAAGGATTGTCCTGCAGCACATTTGTGCCATCATTTTACCAAGGGAGATATTAGAGATTTTGAAACGGTGTATCAATTCGGCAAAAACTTAGATGCACTTACCATTGAAATTGAATCTGTAAATATTGATGCCTTAGATAAACTTGCGGCCGAGGGGGTAAAAATATTCCCTAGCCCTTCAGCTATTCGCATCATTAAAAACAAAATTGTTCAAAAAGAGTTTTACAAAAAAAATGAAATACCCTCTTCTGAGTTTCTTATTACGAACTCAATTGAAGATCTTGAAAACCATAAAAGTTTTTTACCTGCAGTTCATAAAATTGGAGAGGGGGGCTATGATGGAAAAGGAGTTCAAATCATCAGGGAACCTAATGATATTTCAAAGGGTTTTAATACCCCAGCAGTACTTGAAAAAATGGTTGACGTTCAAAAAGAAATTGCGGTAATTGTTTGTGTGAATCAAAATGGGGAAACAGCTATTTTTCCACCTGCAGAAATGTTATTTGATCCAGTTCTAAATTTATTAGATTATCAGGTTTCACCTGCAAGATTGCATGAAAAAGAATTATGGAAAATAGAGGCAATTGCTTTAAGAGTAGCTCAATCTTTACAAAGTCCGGGTCTCTTTGCGATTGAACTCTTTGTTGACCAGGAACAAAAAATTTGGGTAAATGAAACCGCCCCGAGGGTTCATAATAGTGGGCATCATACCATTGAAGGAAATTTCAGCAGTCAATATGATATGCTTTGGCGTATTATTTTAAACTACCCATTAGGAAATACCAAACCTATTTTACCGGCAGCTATTGTTAACTTGTTGGGAGCCCCAGGATACAGTGGCGATGCTATTTATGAAGGATTAGAAGAAGTTATGAAAATCGAGAATGCCTTTGTACATCTTTACGGAAAAAAAGAAACAAAGCCTGGAAGAAAAATGGGACATGTAACGATTCTTAGTAATGACTATCAGGAACTCATTTTCCAAGCTAATAAAATAAAGCAAAAACTTAAAATAATCGCATAAAAACAAAAGCATCTTGAAAGAGATGCTTTTGTTTTATGAGATGAGAAACAATTATTTCTTTTTTACATTCAATGGTCTGAGAAATCCAATTCCAATTAAACTCTTTGTCTGTAAAGCTGGTGAAGTATGGTCAGGCCCAAATAACCGAACATTATCATCATAAATAAGATCAAGGCTATAGGTTGCCGAAAAATATTTATTGATTTTAAAGGCAATTTGATTGGTCATAAATAAATCAATATTCTGGGGATCAGTGATATAATTGGAAAAGAGATCCAACCTTCCTTTATAAACTATATTCTTTGCTAAGGTTGTTGTATAATTCACTGTTGCAAAGGCACCAATCTCGTTCAAAGAATGTGATCCAGGGGTTAAACCATATAGCCCTTTGTCTGACAAAGCTTTATTCGTAATAACCGTCCATCTCGAAGTTAATGGTGAAAGGAATAACGAAAACTTATCGCTTGGTTTATAATCAAAACCCACAGATAAAATAAAATAAGCAGGTGATAAAAAAGAAGAGGATAATTCCGCAGGTGTGATTCCATAATTAAACCCATCGAAAAATTGAGAACGGTAATTAAACAAACCCGATAAATACCATTTCCCAAGGGTATCTATTTTATATCCATACTTGCTCAGGTAATCCATCCTATCATCATTCTTTCGACCTCCAGAACTTGTGGTATTTACATACCCTAGATTTAAATCAACATTATTATCCCAAATATGTCGCCCATTCCTGTATAAAAAATAGTAATTCAAATAAGAATTTGCTGCCATAGAAAAATTGTCTCCCCCTGCAGCCCAGTTACTTAAAGAACCTTGAGACAGGG
Source organism: Bacteroidota bacterium (assembly GCA_037139075.1). Taxonomy (GTDB): domain Bacteria; phylum Bacteroidota; class Bacteroidia; order Chitinophagales; family Chitinophagaceae; genus Sediminibacterium. Next base: position 18,095 of record JBAXHC010000022.1, on the reverse strand, counting down.
AAAAAAGAAACATACCTCCCCTTTTCCACTTCCATGAAGTAGTATCATTTTCTTTTTTAACAGTTCTAGAAGTTTCACTCCTTAATTTGTTTACAACCACATCCTGAGAATATGCCTGATAACAAAAAAGAACAACTAAAATTAAAACCAGTTTTTTCATCATTTAAAATTTGAAGTCGCAAAAATAAAAGATATTCACAAGTTTAACGAATGAGGCGCTGACAATCTGGCATTAAAACCGCTATTTTTTGTACTTTTACCTTCTAAATAATTCGAAAATATGGAATTGATGGATTTGGGAGCAAAAGAACATGATGAATTGAGGCAAGGTGAGGCATTTAAACCCTTTATCAATGATCCCAATAGCTATAAAAAGCACTTTTATATCGAAAGCTATGGTTGTGCTATGAATTTTGCAGATAGTGAAGTGGTTGCATCCATTTTACAAGAACAGGGTTTTGGAGCAACATATGATATTGATCAAGCTGACTTAATTCTTTTAAATACCTGCTCTATCAGAGAAAAAGCAGAGCAAACTATCCGAAAAAGGCTCACTGAATTCCGAAAATTCAAAACCAAAAAAAGTGGGTTATTGGTTGGCGTACTGGGTTGTATGGCAGAAAGACTTAAGTCGAAATTATTGGAAGAAGAAAAATTGGTGGACCTAGTGGTAGGACCAGATGCGTACAGAAGTCTCCCAATTCTCATCGAAGAAGCAGAAACCGGTCAAAAAGCTGTAAACGTTTTATTGAGCAGAGACGAAACGTATGCTGATATCTCTCCTATTAGATTAGATAGTAATTCAGTTTCAGCCTTTGTTTCTATCATGAGAGGCTGTAATAATATGTGCAGCTTTTGTGTAGTTCCTTTTACAAGGGGAAGAGAACGAAGCAGAGATGCACATTCAATCGTAGCTGAATCGACTGATCTTTTCGAAAAAGGCTATAAAGAAATTACTTTATTAGGTCAAAATGTTGATAGTTATTATTGGATAGATGAGACTAATGGACATGCCATTACTTTTGCTGAACTATTAGAAAAAATTGCGCTCATTAGCCCACAAATGCGTGTTCGTTTTAGCACCTCTCATCCAAAAGATATCACTGATGAAGTGTTATTTACCATTGCGAAATACGATAATATCTGTAATTATATTCATCTGCCTATTCAAAGTGGAAATAACCGGGTTTTACAATTAATGAATCGTACTTATACAAGAGAATGGTATAAGGCAAAAGTTGATCGCATCAGAGAAATTATACCTGATTGCGGAATCAGCACAGATATTATAACTGGATTTTGTACAGAAACGGAAGAAGATCATCAGGATACTATAGAAATCATGAAGTATAGTAATTACGATTATGCATACATGTACTTTTATAGCGAACGCCCCGGAACACTTGCCAGCAAAAGGTTTAAAGACGATATCCCTGAAGAAGAGAAAAAAAGAAGGTTAACAGAAATTGTAGATGTGCAATATCATTTGTCTTTAAAAAGCAATCAAAATGATGTTGGAAAAACATTTCGAATTCTGGTAGATGGTGAAAGCAAAAAAGATGCAAACTTTTGGAAAGGAAGAAACGATCAAAATAAAGTAGCTGTTTTTGAAAAGAAAAATCATGGTATAAAAATGGGCGACTATGTGCAGGTAAAAATCAATAGTTGTACAAAGGGTACTCTACTTGGCGAGTTTGTGTGTTTTTAAATGAAGTAACTCCGATTCTAGAATCGGCTAAAAAAATAATAATGGACTTACAGTCAATCAAAAATAGATTCGGCATCATTGGAAATGCTCCGGCATTAAATCACGCATTAAATACAGCGGTTCAGGTTGCTGCTACCGACCTGACTGTATTAATTGTAGGCGAGAGTGGTGTGGGAAAAGAAGTTTTTTCACAGATCATACATGCACTTTCAAGTAGAAAACATAACCCTTTTATTGCAGTAAACTGCGGAGCAATACCAGAAGGAACTATCGATTCAGAATTATTTGGGCACGAAAAAGGAGCTTTTACCGGAGCAGTGGATAGTAGAAAAGGTTATTTCGAAACAGTAAGTGGTGGTACCATCTTTTTAGATGAGATCGGAGAAATGCCGCTGGGTACTCAAGCTCGTTTATTACGCGTATTGGAGACTGGTGAATTTATAAGAGTAGGTTCTTCAAAAGTTCAAAAAACAGATGTTCGGGTAATCGCTGCTACAAATAGAGAACTTTTAGAATTCACTCAAAAGGGCAGGTTTAGAGAAGACTTATATTATCGTTTAAGTACCGTTCCAATAAGAGTACCATCATTAAGAGATAGAAAAGAAGATGTACTATTACTATTTAGAAAGTTTGTAGTAGATTTCTCGGAACGCTATAAAACAGCACCCGTTCAATTAGATGATGAAGCTAAACAAGTACTGATCAATTATGGCTGGCAAGGTAATGTAAGGGAGTTGAAAAATATTGCAGAACAAATTTCTGTATTAAGCACCAATCCACATATTAGTGCAGCAATATTAAAAAATTTCTTACCTGAAAAAAATAGGAATTCATTCCCTGTTTTGGCAAATCAGTCATCCAATTCCCACGACTTTTCAAATGAACGAGAAATTTTGTACAAACTATTTTTCGACATGAAAAAAGACGTTACAGAATTAAAAAAAATGTTCTTAGAAATACTGCAAAATCCTTCACTGGCAGGTGCTGCAGCTAATTTTACAAGAGATTCTATTCTCAGTGATTTTCATAGTAATGGAGAATTGTCAAATACAGTAAATACAAATAATAGTAACTCAGCTTCATCTATTCAACCTGCCTATCTTAATCAACCCTCCTCTGCAAATATGCAGCCGATGATTATTACTGAAGATAGTATCCATCATCACGAGGAAGTAGAAGAATCATTGAATATTATGGACAAAGAAAAAGAATTGATTGTTAAAGCATTAAAAAAACACAAGGGAAAGCGACGAGATGCTTCTTTAGATTTAGGTATCAGTGAAAGAACCTTATACCGTAAACTAAAGGAATACGATATTGACGAATGATTCACGTAATTTCAATTTAATTCTAATGAAAAAAATGATTCAATCAATGACCCCATTAAATAAATCAACATTACTTTTTTCAATGTTGTTGCTATTTTTTGCATTTACAATCACGGGGTGTGGTATTTATACACTGAATGATGTGTCGATTGATTATACAAAAGTTAAAACCATTAAATTATTTACAATTGAAAATAAGGCCAGTTATGTAAACCCTCAGCTTAGCCCAAAATTGTATGATAAACTATCTCAAAAATTCGTTAATTCAACCAAATTAACGAGAACAAATAATGACGATGCACATTATCAGGTTATTGCAACAATCACTGGCTATAATCCGTCGCAAACAGTGGGTATTAGTGCCCAACAGGCCACAACGAATCGTCTTACAGTTAGTGTTCATGTTGTTTTGAAGAAAACGCTTGAAAATAAATCTGATGAATTTGATGTTACAAGAAATGCTGATTTCTCCGCTAACCTATCTTTGCAACAAGCCGAAGGGCAATTATTGGACGAGTTAGTAAGAAATTTAACGGACGAAATTTTTAACCATATTTTTTCGAACTGGTAATCAAGTTGTACTTTTATTAATATGAACTCTATTCAGGAGAAAGCTTTATTTCATTTAACAGGCAACCGAGACATTTCTTTGGTTGATGAAGGTACTTTGACTAAACTAGCCAACAACTACCCCTATTTTGCACCTGTTCAAATGCTCCTTTCTGCTAAATTGAAAGATAGCAATTCCCAGGAATTCAACAAACAAGCTCAAAAAACAAGTCTTTATTTTACGAATCCATATTGGTTACACTTTTTATTACAAGAAAAAAAAGTTAAGCCTGAAATCAAAGAAGAATCTCCGTCTTATTTGGATTATCAATTAGGAAATTCTACCACATTTGTTCAGGAATTGCCGGAAATAGAACCTGTATTCATAGATAAAGTAGTAGAAAACCATCTTCCCAATACTGAAAATGAGTTGTCTGGCAATATATCAATTCCAACTGTTGAGTTGGTAAAAGAAATGATGCGTGGAATTGATAAACAGGTACTTTCAGACGTATTTATTGATGATAATATCGAGGATGAAATAGAACAACCCATTTTTGATGAATCTGAAGAATCGAGTTCTATCCTAGCACAAATGGAACCTTATAATGAGGAAACAGCAACAGATTTAAGTAATTCTAAGATTTCTAACCTTCTTTCCTCCCAATTAGCAGATTTTAAAAAACCAGTGAATGAGGAGGCCGAATTGGAAATTTCAAAGGAACCAATGCACACTATCGATTATTTTGCCTCACAGGGCATTAAAATCGACTTAAGCAAGATTCCTCAGGATAAATTAACCACACATCTTCGCAAATTTACAGAGTGGCTGAAATATATGAAAAGTGATAATCCGAATCCAATTGACCTTGGAACAAACCAGGATTTAGAAGAAGCAGTAGAAATTATTGCTAAAACTTCGAATGAAGAAAAGGAAATAGTTACCGAAACAATGGCAGATGTTTTGCAAAAACAAGGGCATTTAGACAAGGCAATTCAGCTCTATATTAAATTAAGTTTCATAAATCCTGAAAAATCCGCTTATTTTGCCTCCAAAATTCAACATTTAAAAGGTATACAATGATAATTTTGTTTTTGATCTTGATTGTGATTGCCTGTGCGGCGCTAGGATTTATTGTTTTGGTTCAGAACCCTAAGGGCGGTGGATTATCTGCCAATGTAGGCGGATTGAGCAACCAGTTAATGGGTGTTAAGCAAACTACAGACGTTTTGGAGAAAGGCACTTGGCTATTTGCTGGAATAATCGCTTTATTAGCCATTTTTTCAAGCATATTTTTAAAAGGAGGCGTTTCTTCTAATGTAGACAATTCCCTTTTACAAAAAGTAAATACCAGTAGTTCTGCACCTGCTGCACCAGCAGCAACTCCAACAAATGCAGTTCCACTTTCAAAAGATGCTGGAAAGAAATAAAAAATTAGCAAATAATATTGACCCTGTCTGCATCTGTAGACAGGGTTTTTTATTTAATTTGACCCTATGAAATCCTTTTTAAAATTCGCATTCCTTGTTTTGTTCCTAATAGCCATTGTTTTAGGTTGGTTTGTTTTGGGTCCAGCCACTAATTTCTCAGAAAAAAATAAGTATGTCCTAATTCCAAAAAATGCGTCAGATAAGAATTCAATCCTTAAAAATTTTGAAGAAAACGGTATCATTAATCAACCACTTGTTTTAGACCTTCTCATTAATTTATTAGGAGATTGGGAACATATTAAACCTGGCAAATACGAGGTGAAAAATGGACAAAGCTTATGGTCAATTGCGCGACAATTAAAGAAAGGCAGAACTGCAGAAATGAAACTGGTGATCAATAGACTAAGACTCAAAGAGGATTTAGCAAAGTTGATTAGCAAAAGCTTTTCTCCTGACTCGGTTGAAGTAATGAATTATTTACAATCGAACGACTCATTGGCAAAATGGAATGTAGATAGCAGTACTGTTTTTACAATGATAATACCTGACACCTATAATTTTTATTGGGATGCCTCTTTAGATAAGATCTTTCAGAAATTGCATGATGCCAGTATTAGTTTCTGGTCAAAAAATGGGCGTGAAAATAAATTGGCTGCAAGTCATTTAAGTAAAATTGAAGTTTATACACTTGCCTCCATTGTAGATGAGGAAACCAATTATGATTCTGATAAATATAAAATTGCAAGTGTTTATATTAACAGGCTACAAAAAAATATGCCTTTACAGGCCTGTCCTACGATCAAATATGCCATGAAAGATTTTACGCTTACTCGTATTTATGAAAAGTATTTAACCAACCCTTCTTTATATAATACCTATAAACATAAAGGCTTACCACCTGGCCCAATTTGCACCCCATCACCTAAAACACTTGATATTGTTTTAAATGCTCCAAAAACAGATTATCTATTTTTTGTTGCCAAAAGTGATTTCAGCGGATATCATCATTTCAGTAGTAATTTTGCAGAACACAATACTTTTGCAAAAGAATATCAGAAGGCCTTAGATATTTATATGGCTGAAAAACAAGCGGGAAAGAATTGACAAAAATTGAACGAATTATAGTAACGTCAAAACCTATTGCTTTTCTTATTAGAAAGAGTAAAGAGATTGTAATTCCCGGATTCCAAGGGCTCCCATTGTTTGATGTGATTCGATTTTTTTTCATGCAGGTGAATAAAATTGGCTTGAATGAAAGAGCTTCTGCTATTTCATTCAATGCAATCATGGCGATTCCTGCAGCATGTATCTTCTTATTTTCTGTAGTACCTTATCTACCTGTATCTGCCCAATTTAGAACAGAATTGTTGGCACTGACTAAAGACCTAACTCCGAATAAAAAGACCTATGATTTAGTGGAAACCTTCTTAAACGATTTTTTCAAAAAATCAAAAGGAGGGCTTTTGTCATTTGGTATTTTAATGGTGATATTTTATGCGTCAAATGCTATGATGGGAATTATCAGAACTTTTGACAAATCGATCCTACATGCCAAAACCCATTTCATTCACAAAAGATGGAAAGCCATAAAACTCACATTATTGCTGATTATGTTAGTAATAAGCTGTGTACTATTTTTAATCGGACATGATGCGTTAGAAAAAATATTGCGCCATTATTTCAATATGAAAAAAGCTGACTGGTTATGGTGGTGGGAAAGTACCAGATGGTTAGTGATTGTGGCTTTAATTTTCTTTGGTATTTCATTCATTTACAGGTATGCCCCATCAGTGGAAGAAAAATGGAATTTCGTTTCACCCGGATCCTTATTGGCAACTTTTTTAACCCTTGCTTCAACCATTATTTTCTCCTATTGGGTATCTCATTTTGGAAGTTATAATAAAGTATACGGATCGATTGGAACCGTATTAGTAATAATGATAATCATCGATTTTAATGCATTGATTTTGCTGATCGGATTTGAACTAAATGTAAGTATCACATATTTACAAAAACAAGTGGAAGCAAGAAAAAAGGCTGAGGAAGCCTCTATAATAGAGTCGATTTCTTAAGCGCTCTTAAATCTTTGAACCTAAATTTCACTTTGGGTTTACCCCATACCTCTTTAATTTCCTGCATTCTTTCTTCAGATAAACTAGGCTGATCATAGTGCCCGGCATTTTTCTTTTGTCGATATGCTTCATAAATACTGATAGCACAGGCTACCGATATGTTAAGGCTTTGAATCATCCCCACTTGCGGAATAATGATATTTCCATCTGCATAACTTATCATTTCTTCACTTACGCCATCATGTTCATTTCCAAATACAAGCGCAATTGATTCTTGTGTAAAATCAATATCATACAATGATGTGGCATCCGTTGATAAATGTGTGGTATAAATTTTACTGAAAGTTGCTCTTAGAACAGGGATACACTCTTTCAAAGAGCTATACTGATGCACTGTTAACCATTTAGCTGCACTACTACTACTTTTAGGACCAAAATAAGAATGTTTGGGCATGATACTATTAATAACATAAATGTCTTGGATTCCCACAGCATCACAAGTACGCATTACCGCAGATATATTATGCGGATCATGCACATTTTCCATAACAATGGCCAGGCCCGACTGCCTTAGTGAAAGCACTTTCTGGAATTTATCTGCTCTTTCTGGAGTCATAGTTATTTTAAATTTACAATCTGTTGTTTCAAATCATATGTTAGGCAAATATCCAACAATTAGAAAATAAAGGTCATAAAATCTAGCTCCTCCCATAGCTATACCCCATTCTTTGATTTTTATCCACTTAATCGAATCAATTGTTTGTTTTTCCTTTTAAAGATCTTAATTTTAGTGCGTAATCCCCAAACGTAGCCCCATGTATTCTACCAAAAATGTTCGTGGAGAACATTTATTATGGTTAACCCCTATATTGTATATATGGTTAACCAGCATCAATGCTCCCATTCAAAGCTTTATCATTTTTAACGATGGAGATTTTTATCTGGTTAACTTTTTTTATGCCTTAGTCATCTTATTAGCTATCATTTCTATCCCTTATTTTATTCATCGTTATTTAAGGAAATATGAGGCAAGAAGTATTATCATATCCTGGGTTCATATAGTGCCAACACTATTGCTTATTTTGAGTATTATTACCATTTATGCATATGCCCCGCCAATTGATAGATCATGGAAAAATTCAGTATTAAGTAATCCAAATTTCATAAGGTGGATGAATTTTAATGATGCTGCTATTACCCTCTTTGCTGTACTACTTCTAGTACAATTAATATACATTATCTATGGATTGATTGTAATTTATCAACTTAAGTCTGAACTTTCTGAGATGGAAGATTCAGAGGAAGAAACATATACTTTTGATGATCATGCAATAATGATAAATCCAGCTTATAAATATACCTGGATTCCTAATCCAGCAGAACCTTCCAATTGAATCTCACCATTTTTAAAATTTATTCCAGAAGCAATATCTTCTGATAACAAAAGTGGGCCATCCATATCCACAAGATCTATTTGAGGAAGAAAATTTGCAATTGCGGCTGAGCCAATGCTACTTTCATTCATACTACCCATCATTACTTTCATTCCAAGATCACGGGCTTCTTTTATCATTCTTCTTGCAGGTGTTAATCCACTGCATTTTGTGAGCTTAATATTGATGCCATGAAAATGATTGTAACATTTTGAAACATCCTGTTCAAAAACACAAGATTCATCAGCATAAAGTGGAATCGTTGATTGCTCGTACAAAATTTTCATTCCTTCCCAGTTATTCTTTTCTAATGGCTGTTCTATCATTTCTACTCCAAGTTCAGCCAATTTGGGAATTTTTTCTAAAGCCTCATTCAACTCCCATCCTGCATTAGCATCAATTCTGAATACTGCATTTGTTTGTTCACGTAAGGCCTTTACTATTTCAATATCTTGATCTGTGCCTAGTTTGATTTTATAAATCGGCCATGGCTGCTCTTTTATCTTAGCCACCATTTTATCAATTGTATCAATACCAATTGTATAATCACATAGTGGTGTTTCTTTCCATGCTGTTCCCCATAATTCATATAAAAGCTTCCCTTTCATTTTTCCAAAAAGATCCCAGGCAGCCATGTCAAGCGCACAAACTAAAAAAGGATTTTTAGGAAATAAATGATGCAAATAATGCCAATATCTTTCAGGATCTGTTAATGCAAACTTTTCAACCATTGCTCGCTTCGATTCCAAATCAGCAATCATTTGTGCTACTGTTATATCATAATATACAATAGCAGGTGCTTCTCCGTAACCAACAAAATTCCCTATTGACAATGCAACAATCAGCGAAGGCTGATGTGTTTTTGTCCTGCCATTTGAGATTGTAAATGGGTATTTAAATGGCAATTCTTTTTGCCAATATTGTAAATTCATATCGTAATTAATATACTGTATGGAAACAGTAGTACAAAAAACACTTAACGCTTACGACCTTCCGCTAGCTTTAATTGCTTTGCCAAGATTTTGGTTAAACATTTCAAATCCTAATAGTGCTTCTAAACTATGATGCATTCTATATCGCCAATAATGCTTTGGATTGGCCGGTATGTTGATCCGTTCATCATTTGGATTTTCGCGACGTACCGCAGGATCTATTCCCATAATATCTTGCAATTGGAATATGCTCCACATGGCTGGGGAATATAAATGTTGTAAAACTATGGCGTTATTAATCCATGCTTCGCAAAAAAATGGAGCTTCCCCTAGTTGACCAAGCTCGTGATTATAAAACTTTTGTATACTTTCTCTGTCTTCTTCCCACCAACCTCTGATGGTACTCATATCATGTGTAGATGGAGTTACTACGCTTAAATAAGGTGCATCGTTTGGATGAAAGAATTCTTTGGTAGGATCTTTTGGCATCCTTTGAATTTCCAAACTAAGTAAACCTAATTGACGCATAACTTCTGGGACACAGGTAGGTACCATTCCAAGATCTTCACCACAAACCAACATATTCGTTACTCGTTTTAAGGCAGGTAATTTTTGTAATGCTTCCTGCATCCAGAAATCGTCTTGTCTTTTATAAAAATATTGAACGAATAAATCTTTCAGCTGATTTTGAGTATTCCAGTCTAAATTTTTAAAAGAACTGGTAGACTCCATACCAAATCTAAAATGGAATTGTTGTCCCTGAGATCCTTCTACTTCAAACAAAATAACATTACTGATCAAATCAAAAAGTTGTTGCTTTTGTTTCTGATGATACTCATTATTTTCTAGTGTATTAAAGTATTGCTCAACTAATCGCTGGGTAGCAAATGCTGGCTTTAATTTGTAGCCTGAATATCCATCCTCTTCAAGAAATTGTTTTTTCGCATATTCATTTTCATAGCCAAAAACTTCCCACAAAGTATTTTCTGTGAGGTAAGGTTTTGTGTAACGATGATTATCGAACCAAATATTTCTGGAATTAAATTCATTTATATGCATGGGTATTGCTGGAACAAAATAACCCATGATACCTTCCACTGCATCCATTGGAATACTCCAAATTCTAAAGAAACCAAGTATATGATCTATTCTAAAGGCATCGAAATAATAATTCATTTGTTCGAAACGCTGTTTCCACCAAGCAAATCCATCCTCTTTCATTTTTTGCCAGTTGTAAGTGGGGAATCCCCAATTCTGTCCCTTTATAGCAAAACCATCAGGAGGTGCTCCAGCTTGCATACCCATATGATATAATTCTGGTTGCTGCCAAGCATCTGCGCCATTGCGGTAGATACCAATTGGAATATCGCCTTTTAATATGATCCCCTTTGAGTGTGCATAATCTGAAGCTTCTTTCAATTGCAAATGCAACTGGTACTGTGTAAAATAATGTAGCGCAATTCCTTCATAAGCTTCTGAGCCTTCTTTTATCAATTCATTTACTTCAATTTTGTTGTATTGTTGATGTGTAGGCCACTGACTAAAATCGGCTGTTTTATACTGATCTCTTAAATAACAGAAAACAGCATATGGTTCTAACCAATGAATATTTTGATTGAAGTATTGTTGGAAAGATTTGTCTTTTAGAAATTGAAGTTTATCCTGCTCATATGCTTTTTTAATAAACGCAATTTTAACTTGATTCACAGCTTCATAATCGACTACCTCTAATGCATTCAAATCTGAATATTCAATTTTCAACAACTTCAGATCATTGATAGCATCACCTTTCGCCAGCAAATCAAGATTTAAATACATGGGATGTAATGCAAATGCAGAAATGGATGCATAAGGATAAGAATCAGTCCATGTATGTGTTGCAGTTGTATCATTAATTGGTAAAATCTGAATCAATTTCATTCCCACTTTTACTGCCCAATCAACCAATAACCTGATATCTGTAAATTCACCAACCCCAAAGCTGTTTTCAGATTTCAAACTAAAAACAGGAATAGCCACTCCTGATGCCTTCCAATTAATTTCAGGAAGTACTAGAAATCCATCATGAATAATTGTTTGTTCATCTGCCAGATTAGTTTCATAAAGCACTCGATTATTTCCTTCCTCAAACCGTAAAAACTTTTTGGTGATGGTATCATAAATCCCATATTTATATGCTATTGGAAACAACTCCTGCGTTAAATCTAAACTTACTGTATAATAATTTTCTTCTAGCTTTCTATTCATTAAAATAGGATTGTTAATATCCCATTTTGCAAGGCCTTTACAACTTCCAACAATACATAATGTTTGTCCTTTAGAAAGCAAAGGGGTCTTAACTTTAAACTGATGCGTTACTTTTTTGGGAATTGATATTTTTACATCCGTATGATTCCCTTTTAATAAAACATTTGTAAAAGGTTCTGTATAAAATACGTTTTCAAAATAACCTGCAAAGTTCCAGGAATCAATAGTAATAACGTTTCCAGTACTAATATCATTAGGATCTATTTGCTTATCGTTACCCGCATCATAACTTAGGCTTTCATCATTATTACGAATTATATATTGATAGGTAATGGCTTGGGTGATGGGTTCTGATTTAGAAAAATCAAGATCCAATGACCATCGATCATCATTATTGTAATACATGGAAACCGCTTTCAATGGGTCTCCATTTCCTAATAAAGGATGGTTACCACAAATCAATATTTCTTGCCCGAACTTTGTACGATATCTGAGTTGAAAACGAACTTGACTAATCACTTTTCTTGATTGTTTTTTATCTGAAGGAACTTTTAATTTGTTACTCTCTTGAATTGAAGGTATTGGTGTTTGTTGGGGATCCTTAATTGTTTTGGCCAAAGCAGCAGCTTTCGATTTTTTCTTAGTATTTGTTATATACTCTGCCTTTTTTGTATCCAATGACTTTGCAATGGCTTTCTCCTTTCCAGCTTGCGGCTGGGAAGCAATCGTTTTTTTATCCTTATTCAATCTCCTCGATTTAATACGTAAAAATAAATAAAACAATGTGTAATTCAAACACAATAATTAAACAATAATGGGGCTTTTTAGATAAGCTAAGGCTAAAAGCTAAAATAAAATGTAGTTCCTTCCCCAAATCTTGCCTGTTTTAAGTTTCTTTGCCACAAATTAATAGACTATCATCCGTGAAAGAAAATCTCCATACGATTCCTACATCAAACACAGCTGGCCATCCTTTAAAAATCTATACGGATGGGTCTTCAAGAGGTAATCCTGGACCTGGAGGCTATGGGGCAGTTCTTCTATGGGGTGATGCGCAAAAAGAATTATCGGGAGGATATCGCCTTACCACCAATAACAGAATGGAATTATTGGCAGTTATTAAAGCATTGGAGTCTTTAAAAAAAAGAGGCATTTCCGTAACAATTTATACTGATAGTCAATACGTTGTAAACAGTATCGAGAAAAAATGGTTAGACAATTGGATTAAAACTGATTTTAAGGGTGGTAAAAAAAACAAAGACCTATGGATTCATTTTTACGCATTATCAAAGCACTTTAAACTAAAATTTATTTGGGTTAAAGGCCATGCAGAAAACAAATGGAATAATCGGTGTGATGAATTGGCAACCAGTGCTGCTGATAGTAAAAAATTAGAAATTGATGAAAGTTATGAATCGGAACATAGTTAATCCCATAAAAAAAGCACTCAATTTCTGAGTGCTTTTTTTATGGGATTATTATTTTAAACAAAATCAGGCTATCTGTTTTGTTTCAGTTGATCTTAATAAAGAGTAGCCTCCGAACAGTATTGCGCCAAATACCACAGTTCCGACAACACTATTCTGATAAAATGGAACTCCATCTACCAAAGTCTGAATCAATCCTCCGAATGTACGAGAACGCTGATACCCACCATTACCAAACCAAACTAAACTATTTGATAAAAGAAAATAAGTGGTAGGTGCTGCAATAGAAGCTAGAATCACTTTAAAGATTTTAGCATCACTTATGATGAAACCAAAAACTGTAAGCCCACCAATTAAAAGATAATTAACCCATTGACCGCTATAAAATCCTTCTATCTCAGAATAACCATAATTATAAAGTACTTGATACAGAAGATCAGATATGAACATTGAAATTAAGGGAAGAGAAAAAGCCCATTTTTTATTTTGTACAAAAAATGCGCCTCCAAATAATGCCAAAGCAATTTGTGGTGCAAATCCATATGGCCTATTAGGTAAAATTCTATATATAGAAGATATAGCTACCATCAGGCCTATTGACAAAAGAACGTTCTTATTTAGTTTCATCATTTATTATTTCGAGGCAAAAATAGGCGAAAAAATATTTTAAAATGAATTTTTCGCTAAGTGTGAAGAAAGCGGGTATAAGCTATACAAAAGCCTTAAACAAAGTGCAATGGCCAGATGAAATTAAAGTATAGGATGCTCCAGGCAATAGGCAAATTGCTTCCCCCTTTTTAAGTGCCATACTATTATTTAATACAACCCCACCTTCTGTTACCAACAATATTTCCATGGAAACAGACACATTACTGTATGATATATTACTTTTAAGGTCGATTTTGCTGATTGCAAAATCGGGTACTGGACATGGATAATTTTTCTCCCCTGTACGAATTTCGTTTCCTTTCATTACTAAAGGAACGATTCCTTCAAATAAAGTATGTTTCATTAATTCTGGTACATCAATATATTTAGGCGTTAACCCGCCTCTTAAAACATTGTCGCTATTCGCCATTAATTCAATATTCTGGCCTTCCAAATATGCGTGAGGCAAGCCTGCACCTTGAAATACAGCTTCCCCAGGTTTAGCATTTACAATATTGAAAAAATAAATTGAGAATACACCTTTATCTATATTAGAGATATGGTCTTCCCCTTCAAATAACTTAGAAACCCACCATCCGGGATCTGCCTTAGTTAGTAATCCCTCTTTTTTATATCTGATTTCTCTTTTAACCGTCTGCATTAAAAAAGAATTGACTTCATCAACACTCATCTCCATCACAAACTGATATAAGGCCTGATAACCATCCCTTTTAAAAAGCGGTAATAAAATATTAAACTCAGGTACATCTATCAATGTCTTTTCCAATAAACTCTTTTCTTTAAATCCATGCAATAACCAAAAATCACTTAAAGCAACCATGACTTCCGGCTTGTGATTTCGGTCTTTATAATTTCTATGAGCAGCATTGATAGGAATACCTGCAGCTTCCTCACGATCAAAACCTAATCCTGCTTCCTTTTTACTCGGATGCACTTGAATAGAAAGCATCTGTTTTACATCTAATACTTTTAATAGATATGGAAGTTCTCCGAAATTTTTATAAATGGATTCACCTAAAGCTTCTACCGGATCTTTTTTAATAAGATCATACAAAGTGGTACCTATTTCATGATCCAATATCTGAGCGGAAGCAGAAGGATGGGCACCTAACCAATATTCTGCACATGGTGATGCATCTATATTGTTTATACCTAACATTTCAGGAATAAAGGTGTTCCCACCCCAAGCATAATGTTGAATACACCCTTTTATTTTAAAAATTTTGTGGGAAGCTTCCATTATTTGAATTTTATTTTATTTAACGCAAATACAAAGGAAATCTTGTGTTAAACCCAGATTCTAATCATTAAATCTTGATTATGAAAACAAACAAAGAAAAAGGTGATAATGGCGAACAGATCGCTTCAGATTATTTGTTGGAAAAGGGCTTTCAGATCCTGGATAGAAATTGGAGACATCACCATCTCGAAGTGGATATTATTGCTTCAAAAGAAGATTTACTTCATATTATTGAAGTAAAAACAAGGCATTCTCTTCGCTTTGGAAGGCCTGAAGAAAGTATTACAAGGGATAAAATGACCTTTCTAAAAAATGCAGCAGAAGCATATCAATTTCTACATCCCTACTGGAAATATTTGCAATTTGATGTGATTGCAATTACAATGATTGGTCAGGAACCTAGAGAAATATTTATGATCGAAGATGTGTATTTCTAAACTTTATTTAGCTTTTTTTTCTGGTTTAATACCCTGTTCCATCATTTTTTCAACCATCTTATAAGTAGCAGGACAATAGTTAATATTTTGCTGATGCCAATGCATATAGTCTGGCATTTTCCTTTTTTTAAGATGAGGAAATCCAGAACAATCAGTAGGCCTTACCTCATAAATACTGCACATATTAGTTTCCTTACTCAAAAACTGACAGGGCTGTTTTTTATTGATCCAGTCTTTATCTTCTTCTTCATAGATTAGCCATTTCTCTGTAAACTCTTGGATAGACATTTCTAAATGATTTGAAATACGCTTCACATCAGCCTTTGTAAAAGTGGGTGTCATACTTTTACAACAATTTGCACAACTTAAACAATCAATCTCCTGCCAAACCTGGGTATCTATTTTTGATGCCATATTATCAAGCCCCTTTGGTGGATTCTTCGCGATAGCTCCTAAATATTTTGTAAAGGCCTTTGTATTATGACGAACTTTTTGTTTAAATGAGCGAAGATTCACTTGCATATTACTTGTTTCTGATTACTGATATAAGTACACAATTTAGGGAATCAAAATTTAAATCAATCAAAGAGAAAATCTAATTAGTAACTTTCATTCCAATACGAATTTTGTTTATCTATTTTAGTTTGATATAGCGATGTGGGACTCTTATAAAAATGGGTTTAAGGGATATCTTCAACTTGAAAGATCATTAAGTGATCATTCTGTTGAAGCATACTTGCATGATATTGAAAAATTGACTCAGTTTTTATTGATGAATCAATCAGCAAAATCCCCAGCTGAGATTGAGTTGAAAGATCTGCAACATTTTATAAAATGGATTAATGAATTGGGAATGGGCCAAACATCTCAAGCCCGTATCATTTCAGGAATTCGAAGTTTTTTTAAGTACTGTTTGATTGAACAGATCTGTTCTAAAGACCCTACTCAATTATTGGAAGCCCCAAAAACAAAAAGAAAACTTCCCGATACCTTAAGTTTCGAAGAAATCGAATTAGTCATAGCTCAGATAGACCAAAGTAGTCCAGAAGGAGGCCGGAACAAAGCAATTTTAGAAACTATGTATAGTTGCGGTCTTAGGGTCAGCGAAGTCATTAATCTTAAAATATCTGGTATCTATCCCGACCTTGGTTTCATCCGTGTAACTGGGAAAGGCGACAAAGAAAGACTTGTGCCAATTGGAAAAGATGCCATAAAATATATCCTTATCTACAAAAACAATATCCGTATTCATCAAAAAATTCAAAAGAACTTTGAAGATTTCTTATTTCTAAATAAAAGGGGAACAGCATTGAGCAGGGTGATGATTTTTTATATCATAAAGGAAATGGTAATGAAAGCAGGTATAAAAAAAATTGTTTCTCCCCATACCTTCCGTCATTCTTTTGCTACCCATTTAGTGGAAGGTGGGGCAGATTTAAGAGCCGTTCAGGAAATGCTCGGGCATGAAAGTATTACTACCACCGAAATATATACACATCTTGATCGAGATTACTTACGTGATACACTTCAACGTTTCCATCCTGCCTATAAATAAATTACCAATTATAAAAAATGATTGGCAATCAGCTTTGCAAACATTAGGTTTGTAATATAAAAAAATCACACATGAAATGAGCATGAATAAATTTCACTCAACAGAGAAATAATTCATTGCGAATTGTATGTAACCTAAATCAAAATATAAACACATGAAAAGAATTTTTTTGCTTGCAATTATGTCGTTTTCATTAATTGCAAATGCGCAGATTAAAATGCCTGCACCCAGCAGCACGCAGACTATTTTACAAGATTTTGGCATGGGTAAAGTTGAACTTACTTATTCAAGGCCAAATATTAAAGGACGTTCATTATTAAAAGAGAATAGCGATTTAGCTCCTTTGGGTAAGCTTTGGCGTTTGGGAGCAAATGCTGCTACCAGAATTAAATTTACCGACAACGTTACTATGGGCGGTAAACTTATGGATACTGGTTCCTATGTTTTATATGCTATTCCCGGAAAAGAATATTGGGAGATTATCGTAAATAAAGGTTTGAACAATTGGGGAACTGATGGATATAAAGAAGCTGAAGATGTAGTAAGATTTAAAGTAAAATCTGAGAAAACTTCTGCTTCAGTGGAAACCTTAACCCTGCAATTTGCGGCTATCCAACCTGAAACATGCGAACTTCAAATAATTTGGGGTACTACAGCTGTACAGGTTCCAATCAGTACCAATGTGAAATCTAGATTAAAAGCTCAAATTGAAAAAGAATTGAGTGCCGACAAAGTAAATCCTGCTAATTATCAAATTGCTGCAAACTTTTATTTAGAGTGGGATAAAGACTTAACTAAAGCATTAGCAAATGCAAAGAAAGCTACAGAAGCTACTCCTAATGGATTTTGGTTGTTTTTATTAAAAGCCAAAATTGAAAAAGAAAATGGCGATAAAATAGCAGCAAAAGCAAGTGCTGAAAAATGTATCGCTTTAGCAACCGTAGCTAAAAATGATGACTACGTTAAACAAGCGAACGACTTAATTAAGAAATTGTAGAAGAAGTCAAAAGTAAAAATTCAAAATTCAAAAATAGAAAGGGCTAAATATATCAGCATTAAAGATTTTG
>JBAXHC010000021.1:0-40148 GCA_037139075.1 Bacteroidota bacterium | reverse complement strand
TCACTTCTAAAACCCCACTTCAAAAATGCCGGAAACGCATTAGCCCAGGTTGGCACATCATGTTTACCATCGGCCAGTAATAAATACTCTATATGCTCATCAGTATACCCCTTTGCTTTTAATTCCACAATCAGATCTAATGTATCATCAATAGAATCAATAATGCCATTATTATTTCTATCTGCACTTTCATCTAATGCACCACATTGTAGAAAAAATTTTATCCATGGATAGAAATCTGCTTTTCTAATTTGCAAATGCATCAACCGATCCATTTCATCATCGTAACCATCTTCATAAGCCTTTCTTCTCCACCACAACGATCCACTAAATACCCCTACTTTATTAAATTGATTGGGATGATTCCATACGATATCTAATGCACTCAAAGCCCCTAATGAAAAGCCAGCAAATGATTTGTCTTTGAAAGAAGCAATTGATAAATGTTTTCGAATAAAGGGCAGTAGTTCATCAAAAATAAATTTCGCATACAATCCAGCCCTTGCACCCCTACCATTAAAATCGGCGGCATATGCAGTGCCATATTCCATCTTGCGATCTGCTCCACAATGAATTCCAACAGCTACTATGGGCTCGATTTGATTTGCTTCAAATAACTCTGCCAATATCTTATCAAAGGGCATTTTAAGTAGGTCCTGTCCATCGTTAATCAACAATAAACTGTACTGTACCATAGGATCTAAATCTGCAGGTAAATAGATATCCAGTTTTACTTCTCTTTCTAAAAACTCAGAATACAATTCGAGTTGCTCTATCATTACTGCAGATTTTACAGTATGCATTTTAAATTCCAACATTTTTCAAAAATAAGCTAATGAAGTCGAGTCAAAAAAGATGATTTTTCGGCGATTGTGTTACAATTCAGATGAGTTTCAGTAAATTGAATGCAAATCACAGGATTGATAAAGGTAGTGTTCAACCCAAAAATATGTTTATGAAAAAAATTGGTGTTCTATTTGGTCAGGAAAGGAGTTTCCCTTTGGCATTTGTAGAAAGAGTAAATAGTAAAAATATACCAGGCATAACTGCAGAGCCTGTAAAAATCGATAAAGTACTTCAAGGAGAAAGTAGTGAATATGCAGTAATTATAGACCGCATTAGTCAAGACATCCCTTTTTACCGTGCCTATTTAAAAAATGCCGCCCTTTGTGGCACAGCAGTGATCAATAACCCATTTTGGTGGAGTGCAGATGAAAAATTTTTCAATAATTGCCTGGCTACAAAAATAAATGTACCTGTTCCTAAAACAGTTATTCTGCCTTCCAGAGATTTACCTCCTGATACTTCAGATCAGTCATTTAGTAACCTCTCTTATCCTTTAGATTGGGAATCGATCTTTAAATATGTTGGTTTCCCCGCCTATATGAAACCATTTTCAGGCGGTGGATGGAAAAATGTATATCGCCTTGCAGATCAGGATGAGTTCTTTGAAAAGCATAGTGAGACAGCACAACTGGTGATGTTATTACAAGAAGAAATTGTTTTTGAAGAATATTATCGTTGTTATTGCATCGGCGGCAAACACGTAAGAATCATGTCTTATGAACCAAGAAATCCACATCATTTAAGATATGCTGCAGACTTTGCACCTTCTGAAGAAAAACTAAAAATGATGGAAGAAATTGTATTACGTATCAATCATTATTTGGGATACGATTTTAATACAGTTGAGCTTGCTTTAAGAGATGGCGTTCCTTATGCAATTGACTTTTGTAATCCTGCTCCAGACGCTGATATCAAAAGTGTGGGTCAGGCAAATTTCGACTGGGTAGTTGAAACATCAGCAAATTATGCCATCGAAAAAGCACAAGCACAGGTACCAGGAGCTGATAATTTAACCTGGGGAGAATACATTAAAAAAGGAAGTTTAAAACAAACATTATTTCCTTAATATCAATTGAGTTCATATAAAAATTCGGTTGTCATTTTTCACTTTTTGCATATAGGAGGCGATTATGAGTAATCTTAGTTACAAACAGTTTACGCTGGGGGTTGAAGAGGAATACATGGTGATAGATCCAATAACAAAAGAATTGGCTAGCCATGAGCAGAAGATTGTGCTAGAAGGTCAGAAGTTATTAAAGGATAAAGTAAAAGCTGAAATGCATCAGGCAGTTGTTGAAGTTGGTACAGATATCTGCAGGGATATTGATGAGGCTTTCAAAGATGTGGCAACTCTCAGAGGAACCATTTCAGAAATTGCAGGTAACCTCGGATTTTGGATGGGTGCTTCCGGAACACATCCTTTTAGTCATTGGCAAAGTCAACTTATTACCGACCATGTTCGATACAATCAGATTGTAAATGAATTACAGGAAGCTGCAAGAAGTAATCTTATTTTCGGACTTCATGTTCATGTTGGAATGGAAGACCGTAAAATGGCCATCCATATTGCGAATACTGCCCGTTATTTCTTACCTCACGTATATGCTTTAAGCACTAACTCCCCTTTTTGGGAAGGAAGAGAAACAGGTTACAAATCATACAGGACTAAAGTATTTGATAAGTTTCCAAGAACTGGTATTCCAGATTATTTTGAAAGTATTGAAGCTTACGAAAATTATGTGAACCTGCTAATCAAAACCAATTGCATCGATAACGCCAAGAAAATCTGGTGGGACCTTAGAGTGCATCCTTTTTTCAATACTGTTGAATTTAGAATCTGTGATGTACCTATGACCGTTTCTGAAACCATTACCATTGCAGCTCTCTTTCAGGCTATCTGTGCTAAAATTTATAAACTTAGGTCTAAGAACCTGAATTTTATGATTTATGAAAGAGCCCTGATTACTGAAAATAAATGGCGGGCTAGCAGATATGGGATTGATGGCACTTTGATTGACTTTGGTAAAGAAACGGAAGTAAATACCCGTTTATTGATCTATGAGTTACTTGATTTTGTAGACGATGTACTAGATGAATTAGGTAGCCGTCACATGATTGAAAATGTGAGTAAAATTTTTGACAAAGGCACCGGAGCCGACAGACAACTCGCTGTATATCAACAAACTAATAGTTTAGTAAGTGTTGTTGACTACATTCATGATCAATTCTTAAGTATCTAACCTACTGCAAAAAAAGATTAACAATCCTGAAGCCAAGGTTTCAGGATTTTTTGTTTTCCTTAGTCATTTGTTTTAAATTTTGAAGGCAGCGAATGGGCTTCAATCAGTATCTTAATTCTGAAATCGATCAAAAAACCAATTAGCTGGTGACTGAAACTGACCTTATTAAAGGATGTATCAAGGACAATGCACATTGCCAGCGTATGCTATTTGAGCAATACGCGGGTAAGATGATGAGCGTATGTCTACGATATGCCAATGATACTATGGAAGCAGAAGATATCATGCAAGATGGCTTCATTAAAGTATTTCAATACCTGCACCAATTTAAATTTGAAGGAAGTTTCGAAGGTTGGATCAGGCGTATTATTGTAAATACAGCGATCAGACATTTAGAAAAGAAAAAAATTCAGTTTAAAGAAATTGATGAATCAGGAGCCAACGCTCCAAAATTAGATCCCTACGCCTATTCACACTTAGGACAGGATGACCTTATGAAATTGATTAACCAATTACCTGAAGGCTATAAATTGGTTTTTAACTTAAACGTGATAGAAGGATATAGTCATGAAGAAATAGCAGAGATGCTACATATACAACCTGGCACCAGTCGCAGTCAGCTGGTAAAGGCAAGAAAAATGCTGCAACATCAAATATTACAATTACAAAAAATTGCTGTATAATATGACAGATAACCAGTTTGACAACTTCTTTAGGGAGAAGCTCAGCAACCATACGGCTCCGGTGCCAGAAGGGTTATGGGAGAAAATTCGCCCTGAGAAAGAAAAACGCCCCAAGGGCTTTTTTCTACGCAAAATAAATGGTACCGGACTATTGTTAGCAGCCTTACTGGTAGGTTCAGTCATTATTGGACTGTTAATCTATCCACACACTTCATCTGTACCGGCAACAGATGCTGCACTAAATACATCCAAAACAAATGCAACAACTATTAATCAATCAACAAATAAAATAACAGGAAATAATTCTACTCTTAATTCAACACCAAATCAACCGTCTGTTTCAAAAGATGTAAAAATTGAAATAGCCGATGAAAAAACAAACACCAACATTTCAGCTGAGAAAGCAATTTCAGCGAACCAACAGCCTGCTGCAAATGATGTTAGAGTTCTGAATACAGCTTCAAGTGTTAACACAAAAGAAGATCCTTTTAAATCATTTTTTATTCAGGAACAAACTCAATTAAAGGACTATCCTGAAACAGAATTAGAAGGAAACAATTATGTATCTGCAAATATTCAGCAAGCCAGTTTATTTTATCAGCCAGAATCGGTTAATTCTACAACTGGATTAGTTCAAAAAAACCTTGCTTCTAACGGACATGATAAGTTTATTAAATCCAGTATCATAATTTGTCCTACCAATAGAGGTCGTTCTAATTTTAATACAGATTGGTCTTTTGAAGTATTTGCATCACCAGATTATGGATTTAAATCTGTATCAAATGTGTCGGCTTCTCAGCAATACCTTGATAAAAAAGATAGTACTGAATCAATGCAAATTGGGTATAGTGCCGGGTTTAGAATTGTAAAACCTTTAAACAACAACTGGCTTCTGAAAACGGGTTTGCAATATTCTCAAATCAATCAAAAGTTCTCTTATAGAAATGAGAATGAAATAAAAACAACTACTGTAATTACTACAAGATCAATTGTTCGTTCTCCAGGAGATACAGTAATTGTAACAGATACAAGTACACTTCGGCAAATTGGATATAGCGTTAAAACGATACGGAATCATTATCGCAGTATTGACATTCCGCTAACACTTGGATACCAGTTTGGAAATGAAGACCTGACAATAGGAATTAATGCTGGTGTGGTTTTCAATATCACGTCCTGGTATCAGGGAGAATTGCTTGATACTTCCTTAACTTCTGTTCCCATGAGTAAAATCAGTAATTCTTATTATAGATCCAATATAGGTATGGGGCTCTACTCAAGCATTAGTGTTCTTAAACGAATCAACGAGAATACACATCTGTTTTTTGAGCCCTATTTCAGATACAATTTATCAAATATGACGAATACTGCATCTCCTTATAATCAAAGATTTCAGGTAGGGGGTTTAGCAATTGGATTAAGGTTTGATTTAAATAGATAATGGTCAGGCAGCAAAAAATAATAACCATGTATCTAAATATAAAAGGCATCAGAATGAAAAAAATAAAAGGAATAATGGGTTGCTTACTGCTATTAACTTTAGCAGCTTGTAACAAAGAAATATCCAATAATAATGGGTTTACGCCTTATGCCAATAATCCCTTGAACGATACTGTTTGGATAACTAATATTCCTGGAGACGCTCCAATTTACAAATTAGCTGATACTATTTGCCATAACAACATTATTGTAGACACATTTGATTTAGCAAAAGGTAAAGTCTTAAATTTTGGAGATAGTTTAGAAATTGAAATTCATCCTAATAGTTTTTTTGTAGGTACAGGAAATCCTGGTAGTGGCGGTGGCACTGCTACAGATGGTAAGGCTACCATTGAAATTTTGAGGATACAAACCAGGGGTGATTTTATCAAAGCATATCGACCAAATAATAGCTTTGGATCTCTTTTAGAAACAGCGAGTGGCTTTTTTATTCGGATAGAAAAAAATGGCCAAGAATTAATGTTATTACCTGACTCAACCTTGAAAATTAAATATTCTGATATTCAAGATCCTGTTGCTAATATGCAGGTATTTTATGGCAGAGAAACATTCCCTTTCCCCAATGGAGCACTTGATGATGCACATACCTGGGTAAGAGATCAGGATACCAGCTGGATTAAAACTTTTGTAAAGCAAAGTGGAAACAGTTACAAAAAAGGATACGAATTAGTAGCTAAAAGATTACGCTGGATTAGTGCAGAACGTTATTTGGATAGCACAGTTGCTAAAACAAATATTTACGCTATACTACCTCCAAATTACACCAACAAGAACACACAGGTATTTGTGGCATTCGATAAGAACAGAACCGTGTTAGCATTGAATAGTGATATTAGTACCAGAAGTTTTACTACAAAAAATATTCCATTAAAAGCGAAAATAACATTAGTTGCAATTTCAAAAATTGGAGATGACTTTTATTTAGGAACTAAGGTTGTGAATGATGTTGGAACGGTTATCAATTATTCAATCACTCCAGAAAAGAAAACACTTGGTCAAATACTTGATTATATAAATTCATTATAGCGTTTAATACGGGGGTAAGAATAAAATAAAGAGGCCGCCAAAAGCGGTCTCTTTATTTTTTGAAATCGAATAGCGTTGCAGTAAAAACAGCGCGTTCTCGTTTCTTAAATATTACATTCCAATTTCCTTTGTATCGAAGAACACTAGGTACAGTGAGGCCTTGAAACTTAGTCATATCAACTTCCATGCTCACATCGAAATCATATAATCCCGCTTTATAACTTAAACTATATTTTCGGGCAACTACTTCAAGTGTTACCATATCAAACCAGGTAACCATTTCATCTACCACTATATTGTCATTCTTTAAAGCCCCTAAACCTTCTTTTGGTTCAATTGAAAATATATAGGAAAGTTTACCGTGATACTCCACAATGTCTAACCTATAATCATAATACTTTCCGGCACGCTCATCATAGAGATCCAATTTATCGCCGATAAAAGGAATGCCAGCTATTTTTTTTCCAGGGTTAAAAAAAAGCATCTTTAATTGCTCTTTATGTTTTTCCAAGCCCGACTTATTACTTGAACTTAGATTCCTGCCTTTCACAATATTGTTCTCCCCACAGATGGTTCCCTTAGTAAAAAACAAACCTGCGTACAATTCTGGAGTGAGATAATTATAGTTCTGTTTTGAATCGTAAAAATCGCCTGTAACGGTCTCTTCTAACACATCCATCGTTCTACAACCATTCGTATGGTTCTGCCGAGTCTTACTGGATAGAGAGGCTTTCACAGCGCCTTTCTTATCCATCATTTTAATATCGTTATAGGATGAGAAGCCTAATACCCTTAGGTTCCGAAAAGCTTTATAAAAAGTAGTATCCTCTTTAATTTGTGTCAATAATCTTTTATAATCGAAATTGTTCCTGACTACTACCTCAGCAAGTGTAAATGGTTGATTTTCGACTAACACAGTGGTGTCCTGAGCATGTGACTGCAGCGTAATGAATAAAGTAATTAAAAGGCAATAGCGCATTATTTTGGGAATATCATTTTATAATCAACTTTGATTTTGCCTTTATTAATATCGTTCAATTTCCCCTGTAACAATTTCTTTCGTAAAGGTTTAATATAGTCGATAAATAATTTGCCTTCGATATGGTCGTATTCATGCAAAATTACCCTAGCAGTAATGCCATTGAATGTGCTTATATGTTCCTCGAAATTTTCATCTAAATAAGAAAGGGTTACAGATTCAGCACGAAATACATCTTCTCTAATTTTGGGAATACTTAAACAACCTTCATTATAAGCCCATTCCTCACCATCTAATGATTCAATTTGCGCATTAATAAATAATTGTTTAATTCCCGGACCATCAGGGTATAGATCTAGTTCATCTTCTTCTAAATTTTCAAAAATCTGAATGCTGTCCATTACAAAAAGACGGATATCCCGGTTAATTTGAGGTGCAGCTAGACCTACCCCATTGCTCTCATACATGGTTTCCCACATATCTTCAATCAATTTAGCCAACCCTGGATAATCCGCAGGGATATCCTTACAAACCTTGCGTAAAATGGGCGCCCCGTATGCTACAATAGGAAGAAACATGAAACAGCTTTTTTTTAAAACGATGCAAAAATACCCTAAAATGCTTCAACTAGCAATTTGTTAGCTAACTAATTGATTGTAAGTACTCTTGAAGCATGATAGTAGCAGCAATTTGGTCAATATTGCCCTTAACCTGTCGGTCCTTTTTTTTCATACCCATCTCAACCATAGCACGAGAAGCCATTTTAGAAGTGAAGCGCTCATCAACTTTTTTCAAGGGAATATGCGGGAATTCTTTCTGTAATCGTTTCACGGCTTCGGCCACCAATGGAGTGGCGTGTGTAGCCGTGGCATCCAAATTCAAAGGTTCCCCAATTAGTATTAATTCAACTTGTTCAGTAGCAAAATATTCTTTCAAATACGGGAACAAATCTTTCGTGGCTACAGTTGTTAAGGCAGTAGCAATAATTTGTAAAGGATCCGTTACTGCTAATCCAGTTCTTTTTCCACCATAATCTATGCAGATAATTCTTGACATAATGATTCGATTATAAAAAGAAAAGATCGATAATTACTAATAAGCCAAACACAACACTAGCTATCCCATTGGATGTCATAAAAGCAATATTCACTTTAGTCAGATCATTGGGTTTAACAATACTGTGTTGATAAATGAGCATTCCAAGAAAAACCAAAATTCCTACCCAGTAAATAAAATGAAATCCACCATAAAATCCTGCAAACACAACTGTAATGGCACTCAATAAATGTAATAGTTCAGAAACACGCAAAGCATTTACTGCACCTAATATACTCGGGATCGAATGAAGCTTGTTTGACTGATCAAATTCAATATCCTGCATAGCATAAATGATATCGAAACCACTCACCCAGAATAGAACTGTAAAAGAAAATAAAATGGGCAATACTGCAAAATGACCTGTTACTGCAATATAGGCGCCGATTGGTGCAAGTGATAATCCGAGTCCTAATACTAAATGACAAAGTGCAGTAAAGCGTTTAGTATAACTATAAAAAAGGATTACAAAAAGTGCAACTGGGGACAGAAAAAAACATATAAGATTAATTGTGTAAGCTGCAACCATAAATATGATGCAATTCAACACTACAAAAAGGAATGCACTTATTGGTGAAATTACACCTTGGGGAATTTCCCGTATAGCTGTTCTGGGATTCAAGGCATCATAACTTCTGTCCAAATACCTATTAAAAGCCATTGCAGCACTTCTGGCTGTAACCATACAAATCAAAACCAAGAAAAACTTTGCAATCATTAATTGCCAGGTTTCTGAAAAATGAATTCCCCATCCAAGATGCGCATCCCCTTGTTCTGAAATATTTCCCTGCTTCATGGCAAGAAAGAATCCGATCATTGCAAATGGCAACGCAAAAATGGTATGCGAAAACTTGACAAGACTTAAATACTTTTTTATTACAGACATAATTAAAATTCAAAAATAAAAATTCAAAATTTAAAACTTTATGGATGAAGATCGTAAAGTTTTTGTTTAGTTAAATCCCACAATACGATGCCTGCTGCTACCGAAATATTCAGCGAATGTTTCATCCCTAATTGTGGAATTTCTATGCAACCATCACAATTTGTAAGCACATCAGCATCTACACCTTCAACTTCATTTCCAAAAACTACAGCTATTTTTTTATCGGAAGCATGGAAGTTTTCTAATGAGATACTTCCTTCAACTTGTTCAACAGCAAATATGCTATAACCATGCCCTTTCAATTGTTGGATTGCATCCAGGGTATGTTCAAAATAGATCCAGTTTACAGTTTCTGTGGCACCCAATGCCGTTTTTTGAATATCTCTATGTGGGGGTTGAGGGGTGTAGCCACAAAGACAAATCGCTTCAATCCTAAAAGCATCAGAAGTTCTGAAAACACTACCCACATTGTGCATGCTTCTAATATTGTCCAATACCACCACAATTGGGCTCTTTTTCGCATCCTTAAATTCTGCTACAGACATACGTCCCAACTCATCCATACTCAGTTTACGCATAGCACAAAGTTAATCGCTCTATTGCCTCGATAAAAAAATTTTAGAATTTCTACATTCTTTTCCACATCCTGGCTTTACTGGCAAGGGCTTCAGACCTTAGAAGTATATTTGTCGCCATGTCGAAATCTGCCTCAGACACACCACTCATGCAACAGCATCGGGCTATTAAACAAAAATATCCCGACGCCATCCTGCTATTTAGAGTAGGGGATTTCTATGAAACTTTTGGAGAAGATGCTGTGATTGCTTCTAAAGTTTTAGGCATCACACTCACAAAACGAAATAATGGTGCAGCTTATTCAAGTGAATTAGCCGGTTTTCCATATCACGCACTAGATACCTATTTGCATAAACTTGTAAAAGCTGGATATCGGGTTGCCATTTGCGATCAATTGGAAGATCCTAAAACTGTAAAAGGAATTGTAAAAAGAGGTGTAACAGAATTAGTAACACCTGGCATTGCTACCAACGATAAATTACTGGAACAAAATAGTAATAATTTCCTAGCAGCCATTCATTTCACAGAAACCGCAATCGGTATTGCTTTCCTTGATATTTCAACGGGCGAATTTTTTACGGCTGAAGGAAACGCAGAATACATTGATAAATTATTACAAAGTTTAAAACCGGCAGAAGTAATTTTTCAACGAAGTTTTCAAAAACATTTTAAAGAAATCTTTGGCACAAAATTTTATACTTATACATTAGAGAGTTGGATTTTTGAAGAAGCATTTGCAACTGAAACTTTGTTAAAGCATTTTCAAACCCATTCCTTAAAAGGATTTGGCATCGAAAAAATGCAACATGGCATTATTGCTGCTGGTGCGATTCTTTATTATTTAAAACAAACTGAACATCCCAATCTTCAACATATCAGTTCCATACAAAGACTAGAAAGAGAAGACTTTCTTTGGATGGACCGCTTTACCATACGTAACCTAGAACTCTTACATACAGGAGCAGAGCAAGGCAATAGTTTAATTAAAGTTTTAGATCATACTGTTAGTGCTATGGGAGCTCGTCTTCTTCATCGATGGATGGTTTTTCCTTTAAAAGATCTTTTTAGAATCAATGAAAGATTAGATGCAGTTGCCTTTTTTATTTTACAAACAGACCTCAGAAAGCAAATTGCACAATCCATAAAATTGTGTGGAGATGTAGAACGACTGGTAAGTAAAATACCGATGAAAAAAATTAGTCCGCGTGAAGTATTACAATTAGCGCACGGACTTCATCAAACGAGTATCATTAAAAAAGCATGTGAATCTAGTGAGAATGCTTATATACAAAGGCTTTCAGATGCTCTAAATCCTTGCCAGTTTATCGCTGATAAAATTTATAAAGAAATCAGTGATACTCCTCCGGCTGCAGCTAATAAAGGCAATTTAATAAAAGCCGGAATTCATGCCGACTTAGATGAGCTTCGTGGAATTGCCAATGGAGGAAAAGATTTTCTTGTAAATATTCAACAAAGAGAATCCGAAAGAACAGGAATATCTTCATTAAAAATAAATTTCAATAATGTTTTTGGATATTATTTAGAAGTTACAAACTCACAAAAAAATAAAGTACCAGCAGATTGGATTAGAAAGCAAACACTTGCTAATGCTGAGAGGTATATTACTCCAGAATTAAAGATTTACGAAGAAAAAATCACGGGTGCTGAAGATAAGATCCTGGCAATTGAACTGGAATTATTCGATAAACTTTTATTGGCTTTACAAGATTATATCGCTCCGATTCAAGTGAATGGAAATGTGCTCGCTACTCTTGATTGCCTTATCTGTTTTTCTGAAAATGCACTCCAGTTTAATTATAAGAAACCAAATCTTCATGAAGGTTTTGATTTAGTGCTTACAGACAGTCGCCATCCTGTGATCGAAAGGAATCTACCAGCAGGTGACGAATATGTTACCAATAATATCCAACTCGATCCTGCTGAGCAACAGATTATAATATTAACAGGGCCAAATATGAGTGGTAAGAGTGCCATTCTACGACAAACTGCTTTAATCACATTGATGGCACATATGGGGAGTTTTGTTCCAGCAAGTGCTGCGAGTATTCCTTTAACCGATAAAATATTTACGCGCGTAGGTGCAAGTGACAATTTAAGTGGGGGTGAATCAACATTCATGGTTGAAATGAATGAAACAGCGAGTATCATTAATAATATTTCTCAACGAAGTCTAATCCTTCTGGATGAAATTGGAAGAGGCACATCCACTTATGATGGTATTTCTATTGCCTGGAGTATTGTAGAATATTTACATCATTCACCTGCAGCACCAAAAACTTTATTCGCAACACATTATCACGAATTAAATGAATTAGAGGCGAAATTTCCAAGGGTTAAAAATTTCCATATCACAAATAAAGAAGTTGGAAATAAAATAATTTTCTTACGCAAATTAGCCCAGGGTGGAAGTGTGCATAGTTTTGGTATTCATGTGGCAAAGATGGCAGGAATGCCGGCATCTCTTATTGATAGAGCGAATGAAATATTGGCCCAATTGGAAGAAAAACAAGTAGATGAATCAGAGCCATCCAATCAAATTCAGCAATCCAAAAAGAATTTAGAAAAACAAGTAAAGGAATTGAATCATCCGAAAATGCAGCTTTCTATTTTCGATGCACATTCTCAAACTTTTGATGATATCCGAAAAAGATTAAATGATATAGATATTAATAGACTCACCCCTGTGGAGGCTCTAATGAAGTTGAATGAAATAAAAAATCTGATTAAATAGATTTATCCCGGCAAACTAGAATACATCTTACCCCCCTATTTTATAAGTTAAAACTGGAGCTTTCAGGAGTTAAAAACGAGGGATTGCCACAAATAATTTAATATTGTAAAATAATTCAATTGATATAATTATGTGTGGAATAGTAGGTTATACAGGAAAAAGAGAAGCATACCCAGTGGTATTGAAAGGTCTGAAAAGATTAGAATACCGAGGTTACGACAGTTCTGGAATTGCATTGATCAATAATAATCAACTATCTGTTCATAAGAAGCAGGGGAAAGTAGTTGAAATGGAAGAAAGTGTTTTAGGTAAAGATCTTCATTCACATATTGGCATTGGACATACACGTTGGGCTACTCACGGTGAACCTAGCGATCGAAATGCGCACCCACACGTTTCCAATAGTGGAGAATTAGCGATGATCCACAATGGCATCATTGAAAACTACGCACAGATTAAGAAAGAATTATTGAGTAAGGGTTACACATTTTCTAGTGATACCGATACAGAAGTATTACTCAATTTTATAGAAGATATCAAAAAGAATAACGGTGGAAGTTTAGAAGAAGCACTTCGAATTGCGTTAAAAAGAATTGTAGGTGCCTATTGTATTCTATTGATTTCACAAGACGATCCAGAAACAATTATAGCTGCCAGAAAAGGTAGCCCTCTAGTAATTGGCATTGGCAAAGGAGAACATTTTCTGGCTAGCGATGCTTCCCCTATTATTGAATACACAAAAGAAGTGGTGTATGTAAACGATTATGAAATTGCCATTGTTCGCCCTGATGAATTGATTCTAAAAAACTTAGGTAATGAAAAACAAACACCTTTCATTACCAAATTGGATATGGAATTAGCCGCCATTGAAAAAGGAGGTTACGAAAATTTCATGTTAAAAGAAATTCATGAGCAACCCGATACCATTTTCGACTGTTTACGCGGAAGATTGTTCCCAGAGAATGGAATGATCATTATGAGTGGTGTGGAGAATCATATAGAAGCTTTAAAAAATGCGCAAAGGATTCTTATTGTAGCATGTGGTACCAGCTGGCATGCGGGCTTATTAGCCGAATATCAAATTGAAGAATTGTGCCGCGTTCCTGTAGAAGTGGAATACGCTTCCGAATTCAGGTACCGCAACCCTGTGATACATCCCGGTGATGTAATTATTGCCATTTCACAAAGTGGAGAAACAGCAGATACATTAGTGGCTTTAGAAAGTGCTAAAGAAAAAGGGGCCTTTATTTTTGGTATTGTAAATGTGGTAGGAAGTAGTATTGCACGTTTAAGTCATGCTGGAGCCTATTCGCACGCAGGACCAGAAATTGGCGTAGCAAGCACAAAAGCATTTACTGGTCAATTAGCAGTATTAGCCATGATGGCCTTGAAAATAGGTTTCGCAAAAGGAACAATTTCAGAAGAAAGGTATTTGCATTTAATGAGAGAGTTGCAGGCTATTCCTGAAAAAGTAAAAGAGATATTAAAGGATACAAGTAATATTCAACGTATTGCAGAAAAATACAAAGATGCAAGAGATTTTCTTTTCTTGGGTCGCGGATATAATTTCCCCATTGCATTAGAAGGTGCTTTGAAATTGAAAGAGATTTCATACATACACGCAGAAGGCTACCCAGCAGCAGAAATGAAGCATGGACCAATTGCATTAGTGGATGAAAACCTTCCAGTAGTTTTTGTCGCAACTAAAGATTCCTACTACGAAAAAATAGTTTCTAATGTACAGGAAATTAAAGCACGTAAAGGAATGGTGATTGCAGTTGCAACAGAAGGGGATGATATTATTCCAGGCATGGCAGACGACACCATGTTTGTTCCAGATGCTGATGAAGTGTTAGCCCCTTTATTAAGTGTAATACCGATGCAGTTGTTGAGTTACTATGTAGGATTAGCAAAGGGCCTGGATGTTGACAAACCAAGAAACCTTGCAAAAAGTGTTACGGTAGAATAATTACTTTCTATTTATTGTTCCATCACTAGAAATGTAGCTTATGCCTCAGAACAAAATATATAAAACGCCACTCAAATCATTGGGTTACGGTTTTATTGACGCACCTTATTTGCCAAAAGGAAAAGATGAATACTATCTTAGAAATTTGCAAAACAGAAACGGCATCAATTATAGGCAATTAAATGCTTATGAAATTGAAGTGCTGGTAAGAAATAGAAACACTAGTGATGATTGGAATAAATTTCTAGTTTCCGATTTATTTAATCCAGAGCTGGTAAAAAATTGTAAATTTTACGGACTGGTAAGAATTGGAAAATTAGAGTCCATCTGTTTAGGTTTTAGTGATTTGAAAGTTCCTGTTGGTTTATACAATTCTACCATCATTAGTTGCGATTTTGGCGACAATGTGGTTATTGACAATGTTCATTATTTAGCTAATTATATTATTGGAACAGAAGTGTTGATTACCAATGTGGATGAAATGGTAACTACCAATCATAGCAAGTTTGGCAACGGTATTCTTAAAGAAGGTGAAGAAGAAGACGTAAGAATATGGGTTGAGCTATGCAATGAAAATACAGGTCGTAGAGTGCTCCCATTTGTGGGAATGCTTTCTGGTGATGCTTATTTGTGGAGCAAGTATAAAGACGATACCATTTTACAAGAACAGTTTAAATCATTTACTGCAAGACAGTTCAAACCAAATAGAGGGTATTACGGTAAAGTGGGTGATAGAACCGTAATCAAAAACACAAAAATTATTAAAGATGTTTGGGTTGGCACAGATGCTTACATTAAAGGGGCTAATAAACTTAAAAACCTAACCATCAATTCCGGACCAGAAGGTACTACACAAATCGGTGAAGGTTGTGAAATTGTAAATGGCATCATTGGCTTTGGTTGTCGGTTGTTTTATGGCATCAAAGCAGTTCGTTTTGTAATGGCCGATCATTCACAATTAAAATATGGAGCTCGATTAATCAACTCTTATCTTGGCCCAAATGCTACCATTTCATGTTGTGAGGTTTTGAACTCTTTGATATTTCCTGCACACGAGCAACACCATAATAATAGTTTCTTATGCGCTGCTGTTGTAATGGGACAAAGCAATATTGCAGCAGGTGCCACCATTGGCTCTAATCATAATAGTCGTGGCGCTGATGGAGAGGTTATCTTAGGCAGAGGATTTTGGCCAGGGCTTTGCGTGAGTATCAAACACAATTCCAAATTTGCAAGCTTTACCATATTAGCAAAGGGCGACTATCCTACCGAATTAAATATTAAAACTCCTTTTTCATTAGTTAGTATTGATGCCAGTAAAGATGAACTGATTGTGATGCCTGCATATTGGTTCTTGTATAATATGTATGCATTAGCCCGAAATGCCTGGAAATATGTTGATCGTGATAAACGTACTGAGCGTACCCAATTTTTTGAATACGATTATCTTGCACCAGACACCATCAATGAAATTTTAGCATCCATTAAGTTTTTAGAAATAGCCACAGGAAAAGCTTATCAACTTTCAGTAAATAAGGATAAAATAATTAGTGAAGAAGAAGCCGCAACAATTGGTAGAAATCTGTTGAAGTCGAATAATAAGCTAGTTGATTCATTAGAAATCTTAGGAGAGGGATTTGAAAATAGTAAGCGTAAAGTTGTATTTAGAAAAGTCTTAAAAGCTTATCACATTTTTGAGGAGATGGTGATGATGTATGGTATGACTGAAATTTTAAAACTTGCGAAGAACAAATCAATCAAAGATTTTGATGCTTTAATACATGCATTACCTACTAAAACAGAACGCAACGATTGGATCAATTTAGGGGGGCAACTTATTCCGGAATCCGAGATTCTAACACTTCGCAAAAAAATAAATACAAATAAAATAAAGTCTTGGGATGAAATCCATGCCTTTTATGAAACGATGGGTAAGCAATATGATAGCCAGCGCTGTGCACACGCATTTGCTTCTATGAGTGAGTTATTAGGGATTTCATTGAAGAAAATAACAAAGCAACAATTCAATACTTTATTAGGATCGATGGTTAGTACCAAAGAATGGATGGCTAAAGGAATCTATGATTCAAAAGCAAAAGACTATTCAAATCCTTACAGAAAAATGGTATACGACACCACTGCTGAAATGAATGCTGTGGTTGGCAAACTAGAAGACAACAGCTTTATAAAAGATCAAGTAGCGGAATTAAAAATCTTTAAGAAAGAAATTGCAACCTTTAAAAAACAGTTCTCCTAACATAAAAAATGCCGTCATAATAAATCATGACGGCATTTTTTTTTGATTTATCCATTAAAATGGTAAATCATCCAATGGTTCAGAAGGTTCAGAACTTATTGTTGTAGTGGATGAAGTATTTTCCTGTTGAGGAGATCCACCCTCATTAGGACGGCCACCCAATAATTGAATATTTAAGGTTCTCAAACTTAATGTAGCACCATTACGTCCATCTGCTGTAGTATAAGTTCGTACATCTGGTGTGCCTTCTACATAAACACTCGTGCCTTTTTTTAAATAAGGTGCAATAGCAGTTCTATCCGTCCAATAAGCACAATCTACCCAGGTAGTTTTATCTTTTTGTACCCCCTGAGCATCCTTAAAACGTTCAGTATGTGCAACAGTAAAATTGATGACTGATTTACCATTTACATTGTTTAAGACGGCATCTTTTCCAAGATTGCCGATGACTTGTAGCTTTATCATATCTATTTATTATTTCTTTTAACGATTAAAGTGTTGCTGAAATTAGTAAAATTTCAGTCGCGTTTCACTTGAATTTTTTAACCATTTATGCCACATTTTGAAGAAAAATGAAGCTTTAGAATCAATCTCAGGGGTAAATGGGTCTTATTTTTCGCTTTTCGAAAGGAATTCAAAGACTCCGCAAGTTAAAACGGGCAACAGTTAACGGCAGTTGTTCTAATTTTGCCTAAATTTTAGAAGGATGAGTCGTAAGGGAAAAGTGTTGGTTGCAATGAGCGGCGGTATTGATAGTACCGTTGTGGCATTAATGCTGCACCATGAGGGTTATGAAGTTGTTGGGATCACCATGAAAACCTGGGATTATGCTACTAGTGGTAGTAGTAGTAAGGAAACAGGCTGTTGCAATATTGATTCTTTTAATGATGCAAGGCAAGCTGCAGTTCATCACGGCTTTCCACATTTTATTTTAGATATTCGAGAAGAGTTTGGTGATTTTGTAATTGAAAATTTTATTGAAGAATACATTGCCGGACGAACCCCAAATCCATGTGTCATGTGTAATACGCACATCAAATGGAGAGCTTTGCTAAAAAGAGCCAATGCATTGGATTGTGAATTCATTGCTACAGGCCATTATGCAGAAATCAGAAAACATACCAATGATCGTTACGTGATCAGTAAAGGAGCAGATGAAACTAAAGATCAGAGTTATGTGCTTTGGGGATTGGAGCAAGACTTACTTGCACGTACGATGTTACCATTGGGCGGTTATCGAAAATCTGCTATCCGTCAAATGGCAATCGATATGGGATATCCTGAGCTTGCAAAAAAAAGTGAGAGTTACGAAATTTGCTTTGTTCCCGATAATGATTACCGAGGTTTTTTGAAACGTAATGTGGAGGGATTAGAAGAAAGAGTTAATGGAGGTTGGTTTGTAGATAAAAATGGCAAGCGTTTGGGTAAACACAAAGGATATCCATTTTATACCATCGGCCAAAGAAAGGGATTAGAAATTGCCATGGGGCATCCTGTATATGTTACGTCCATTAATCCCGATACCAATACCGTTGTCTTAGGCGACGAAGTTGATTTAGAGCAAAATGATATGCTCATTGCTAAAATGAATTGGGGTAAATATGATGGCATTACTGATGGGATGGAAGCCATTACCAAAATTCGCTACAAAGACAAAGGAGCACTCAGCAATTTATACCATACCGAAAATGGAATCAGAGCTAGATTCTTTGAAAACGTAAAAGGAATTGCTCCGGGTCAAAGTGCCGTTATATATGAAGGCAACGATGTGATTGCAGGAGGTATTATACAAAGAGGTGAACTAATATTAAGTTAGTAAAGCATTTTATTGTTTCCTAAAAAGAACAGCATACATAGTATCTGCTTTGTTATCAAATCCAATCAAATACTTTTCTGCCACCAGTTTTAAAGATGGAAAAGAACTCAATATAAAATCTTTTTGATCTTCATTTTCTGCTTTAAAAACAGAACAGGTGCTATATAAAAGATACCCGTTTGGTGTAAGCGAAGAAACGATGTTTGATACAATGCTTTTTTGCAAAGCAATATATTCAGCAATTTTACTCTCTTTGAATAATGATAATTGTTCTGGAGTTCTTCCCCAGGTTCCACTCCCACTGCATGGCACATCTGCCATGATTAGATCAAATTTTCCAGTTGGCTTTTGTGGATTGGGTTTCGACAAATCTGTAGTCAATGATTCAAAGTGTTTGATACCTGCTCTTTCAAACCTTGCTTTCAAATTATGAAGGATACTTGATCGAATATCTGAGACAGTCATATCCATCACCCCAAAAAAATCTCTAGCTAAGATTGTTTTACCACCACTAGCAGCGCAACAGTCCCACAATTGAATTGCTTTTGTTTTATCGGTTTCTACTTTAGCAAATAGTTCAGCAATCCTTTGTGAACTTTTATCTTGAACCACTACATCTCGATCAATAGTAACAACTGTATCAATTTTAACAGAATTGTGCAAAGCAAAACAATGGTCAGAAATAACAGTAAATGGTATATCCGCTGTTTTTATTTGTTTACGAACAGCATCATATTTTCCAGGTCGAAGTCTTAAAAAAACATCGGGCTGTATTAAGTGAGAAATAGCAAACTTTGAGGCATCAATATGTTGCGAGAGCGCTTTTGAAAAAGGAAATATATTATTCGAATCAAATTCGGGATAAATAGTTTTAATGAAATTCAGTTTTGTATCTACGAATTTAGACCATTGACTCAACCAATTTTCATCATATAATAAATCCCAACCATCTGCAGTCTCATTCACCAAAAACAAAGCGATTTTGAATCTGTCTTCAATGGGTAAACTTTTACCAGCTTTTCCAATTCTGCAATAAGCATAACATAGATGTGCAATATTTTTGCGATCCTTGGAGCCAAATTTTTTATTTTCCGAAAAATGCTTTTTCAAAAATGCGGCCAATGGCATACTACCATCAAATTGTTGCATGATCAGAATGGCAGAAAGGAGGTATTGTTGCGCGTATTTCATGTATGGCTTCAGCCTGAATTTATAATTCCAATAAAGTTTTCACCGGATCTTTTCCCATTAAAAGTAGCTCGGGGCTTTCTAATAATTCTTTTAAACGAACAAGGAAGCTCACGCTTTCTCTTCCATCAATGATACGATGATCGTAACTCAATGCTAAGTACATCATTGGGCGAACCAGAACCTGTCCATTAATAGCCATTGGACGTTCCTGTATTTTATGCATCCCCAGAATAGCACTCTGTGGAATATTGATGATAGGTGTGCTCATCAAACTACCAAATACACCTCCGTTTGTGATTGTAAAAGTACCACCTTGCAAATCTTCCGCTGTAAGCTTACTATCGCGTGCTTTACCGGCAAGCACTACAACAGCTTTTTCAACTTCCGCCATAGAAAGACTTTCTACATTTCTAATTACTGGAACTGTTAGCCCTCGAGGTGTACTAACTGCAATGCTAATGTCTGCATAGTCGTGATATAAGATCTGATCTCCATCGATGTAAGCATTAACAGTTGGCCACTCACTTAAAGCGATGGCACAAGCTTTTGCAAAGAAACTCATGAACCCTAAATTAACACCATGATTTTCTTTGAATTTATCTTTGAACTGCTTTCTGATATCCATAATGCGTGTCATGTCCACTTCATTAAAAGTGGTAAGCATCGCAGTTGTATTCTTAGACTCAACTAACCTCCTACTAATCGTCTTTCGTAGATTGCTCATTTTTTCTTGACGAACATTTCTACTTAAGATCTCGTTTCCTGCAAATGCTTTTTTGCCAGGATGATTGATCGCATCCAAGACATCGTTTTTCATGATCTTTCCACCAAATCCAGAAGCAGTAATACTTGCTGGGTCTACTTTTTTATCAGCAATGATAGCTGAAGCAACCGGAGAGGCTTTTAGATCATTCGGCACAGAAGTAACTGCAGCTTGATTAATAGTTGTTGAAGCTTTCTTTTCTTCTTTCTTTTCGATAGCCGCTACTGGCAAGCCTTCTGGCTTAACCGCATTTTCGTCAATTCTTGCTAATACATCTCCAATTAAAATAGTATCGCCTTCATTAGCAAGTCTAAAAAGTGTACCTGCTTTTTCTGCATTCACTTCAAATGTGGCTTTCTCGCTTTCTAATTCAGCAATTACCTCATCTCTTTCAACCCATTCACCTTCAAGTTTAGTCCACTTTAATAAAGTGACTTCACTGATAGATTCACCAACTGTGGGAACTTTAATTTCAATCATAAAGCGTTGATATTTCTAATTAATTTATTAATAATGTTAGATACTAAAAGCTTGTTCAATTATTTGTGCTTGCTCTTTTGCATGCACTTTAGAATAACCAGTTGCAGTTGATGCACTTGCTGTTCTGCTGATGATTTTAAAATTTAAACTTGTCAAATTCATTCGCAAAAATGATGCGGCACCCATATTTAATGGTTCTTCCTGCACCCAGAACCAATTTGCATGATGATACTTATTTCTTAGTGCTTCTAATTGCTTTAATGGTAATGGATAAATTTGTTCTAAGCGAATGATTGCCACATCGCTTCTTGAATCCTTCAATTGTTTTTCGGCCAGTTCAAAATAAATTTTACCAGTACAAAACAATACCGTTTTAACCTCAGCTTCGTTTTCTACAAACGAATCATCAATTATTTCTTTAAACCCTGCTTTTGTAAATTCTTCCACTTTACTAAAACTTCCAGCATAACGAAGATTAGCTTTTGGAGAAAAATTAATCAATGGCTTTCTAAAAGGCCAGGCTAATTGTCTTCTTAATGCATGAAATAAATTGGCGGATGTAGTGATATTTGTAATAACTAAATTCAGCTCCGCACACATTTGCAGAAACCGTTCCATTCTTCCACTACTATGTTCGGGGCCTTGTCCTTCATAACCATGTGGAAGTAGCATTACAATTCCATTCATACGTTGCCATTTCTGTTCCCCTGCTGCTATGAATTGATCAATCATTGTTTGCGCTCCGTTTGAGAAGTCTCCAAACTGTGCTTCCCAAATCACCAATGCTGCTGGATTAGCCATTGCATAACCATATTCAAATCCCAACACTCCATACTCACTCAGTAATGAATTATAGATCCTGAATTTTTCCTGGATTTCTTGAAAATGATTTAATCGATTATAACCTTTGTTGGTTTGCTCATCGCGCAACACCGCATGGCGATGTGAAAATGTACCACGTTGTACATCCTGCCCACTCATTCTTACCAAATTATGTTGGGTCAATAAAGATGAGTAAGCTAAAAGCTCTCCAGTTGCCCAATCAATTTTGTTTTCTGATTCTAATAATTTTATTTTTTCTTGTAAAAGCTTCTCCACTTTTTTCAAAGGCTTGAATGTTTCAGGCCATTGCATCAATGCATGAAACAATCTCATTAACTCTTCTTCTTTAATAGCTGTTTCTGGAGATTGATCGAAATCATTTACTGTAGCTTTTCTTAAACTTTTCCAAACCAGTTCAGGTGGCTGATATTTATACGGCAATGGATTTTGTTTGATCTCATCCAATCTTTCTTGTAAATCTGCCCAGAACTTCTTCTCCATTTCTTTTGCTAATTCCTTAGCATCGCTCTCACCATTATCCAGCAAATGCTGGGTATATATTTCTCTTGGATTCTGATGCTTATCAATTAATGCATACAATTGTGGCTGAGTATATTTTGGGTCATCGCCTTCATTATGGCCATGTTTTCGATAACATACCATATCAATAAAAATATCGCTATTAAATTCCTGACGGTATCTGGTTGCAATTTCAGAACATTTCACTACAGCTTCTGCATCATCTCCATTCACGTGCATTACAGGTGCCTGAACCATTGCTGCCACTGAAGTACTATAATCTGAACTTCTAGCATCATCAAAGTCGGTAGTAAAACCTATTTGATTATTAATTACAAAATGAATAGTGCCTCCTGTATAATAACCTCGAAGATTACTCATTTGTAACACTTCATACACAATGCCCTGACCGGCCACAGAAGCATCACCATGAATCAATATGGGTAAAATTTTATCGAAGTCGCTTTCATATAACACATCCGCCTTGGCTCTTGCGAAACCAACAACAACAGGATCAACTGCTTCTAAATGCGATGGGTTAGGCATCAATTTTAAGTGTACCTGATGGCCATCAATTGTCTGAACATCGCTTCCGTAACCCATATGGTATTTAACATCCCCACTGCCCATTGTTTGATCAATGGTGGCAGTACCTTCAAACTCACTAAAGATCTGTTCATAGGTTTTGCCCATGATATTCGCCAGGATGTTCAAACGACCTCGATGGGCCATTCCAATTACTACTTCCTGAACCTGATGATTTCCGGCTGTATTAATGATAGCATCTAATGCTGCAATGGTAGTTTCACCTCCTTCCAATGAAAAACGCTTCTGACCAATATATTTAGTATGCAAGAATTTTTCGAACATCACTCCCTGGTTTAATTTTTCCAGGATTCGCTTCTGTTTTGCAAGTGGAAGTCTGTTGGCAAAACTTTGCTCTATTTCTTTAGTTAACCAATCGATTTTCTTTTGGTCACTGATATATTTAAATTCGATTCCCACATGAGAAGCATAGCATTTTTGTAAGTGCCCAAGTATATCTTTCAAGGTTGCTGCACCTAATCCAACTAAATTACCAGCCTGATATACCGTATTTAGATCAGCTTCCGTTAAACCGAAAAAATTCAGGTCAAGGTTAGCCCCTCGATCCTTTCTGGTTCTAATGGGGTTGGTTTTGGCCAATAAATGGCCTTTATTACGATACCCTAAAATAAGGCGATATACTTTGATCTCCTTCATCCAATCGTACGTAACTGATTGACTAGTAATACTTTGTGTAGAACCTTGAGTTATCGCAAAATCAAATCCTTCAAAAAATTTTTGAATATCGGGATCAATGGATTGTGGATCTTTTAAAAAATCGTTGTATAAGCTTTCGATATACGCCGGGTGGGAATTGGTGATGTACGAAAAGTCTTTCATGGGTATGTAAAACAGCTTTTTTGTGGATTAGTTGGCAAATATCGGTGATTGAACACAGAAAAAAGCGAAACTTTGAATCATTCATTAGCCTGATTTCTGACTAAATTCAAGAAATATGAGGCTAAACTCGATATTTTCTCTTTTTAATTTCAGATTTTCATTTCCAGCCCTTACCTTTGCCGTCCTGAAAAAATTAGAATATGGCAAACCATTCAGCTACAAAGAAAGATGTTAGACAAGCTGCAAAGCGTCGCGATACTAACCGTTATTATGGTAAAACTACCCGTAACGCTATTCGTGATTTAAAAGCAAACACTGATACTAAGGTATATAGTGAGCAGCTTCCTGAAGTAATTTCGCAAATCGACAAGTTAGCAAAACGTGGAATCATCCACAAAAACAAAGCTGCTAACTTAAAGAGCAAACTAGCTAAAAAAGCAAATGTTACTGCTGCTTAATTTTATTAAGTAGTTCACATAATAACTGATTAAGCAAGCCGACCTGCAAATGGTTGGCTTTTTTGTGCCCCTACTTAATTGCTTGTGGCAAAATAACGGTAAAGCGATTGGTATTTGGAGTTGGCACATCATATTCTACTAGACCATGGTGTGCAAATAAAATTCGGGTTACAATTGAAAGGCCTAAACCAAATCCCTTGGTTTGAGCATTCAATGCATTTTTACCTCTATAAAATGGCTGCATCACTTTTGAAGAATCGTCATCAGATAATGTTGGGCCATTGTTTACCACTTGAACTTTTATCTTCCCTTTAGATGTATACATCATGATTTCTACTTTCTTATCAGAGGCATAGAGATAGGCATTTTTACAAAGATTGATAAATACAGATCTTAATAAAGATTCATTCCCAATTACAAAAAAAGCTTCGTCCGATTCTGGAATCTCTTTAAAGCCAATATGTATTGTTGCATCAGGGTACATCTGCATTACCTGGCTTGCTGCTTCCACTACTGCTTCATCTACCCTAGTATTAGGCCAGTCTTTTTGATATCCTAATTGCTCATATTGAGAAAGCAGAAGCAAAGAATTAGTAAGATCAATCATTCCCTGTTCATCTTCCTTCAATGAAACCAATAAGTTGTGCGTTTCTGTTTCTGTCATTTTTTTATTAATGGCAGATTCTGTTTGCGAAAGCATAATTGTTAGCGGGGTTCTTAATTCATGAGAAGCATGTTGCACAAAACTTTTTTGAAATTCAAAAGCCTTGCTTAATCTTTCCAACATTGCATTATAACTATTTGCAATCTGGTTGATCTCAGGAAAATTATCTACTACTATTAATCTATCCTTTAAATTAGATATGGTAGTCCGTTTAATTTGCTTATTTAAAACTAACAAAGGTTTGAAAGCTTGCTGCACGAAGAAAAAGGAGAAAAATGCAGCGACAATCATTCCAACTAAAAAAACAATCGCCAGAATAATTTCAAGATTCTGTAATTTTCTGTACCCAGATAAATCATAACCAGATGCAATTGTAAAATATTTGGTCCTTGAATTGTAGGTTCCTACAGTTTGATATTTATTTGTCTCAAATTTAATTTCCTTTTTAAATTTGATTTCTCTTAGAAATGCTTGATCATAATTTGTAATTAAATTCTCGGGGAGTTTATTTAATACATTTCCAGCAGAATCCAAAATCACTAATTTTTCGTCAAATACAGAGTTGGTGTATACTCCAGACAACATTTTGGCCATAGCTGCTTGCTTAGGGTCTTTAATTTCATTCACATAATTATGAAAGATATTACCCTCAGATTTTACGCGGCTATAAAACTCTGCTTCCCGAAAATTACTATAGAGTACATAAATAGAAATGGAAGAAACGGCCAGCATAATGGCTACAAATCCACTAAAAATAAAAGCGAATCGCAACTTGATACTCATATCTTCTGGCTTATTTTATATAATATCCAAATCCAGGTTTTGTATGAATAAGTTTGGTTTCAAAAGGCTTGTCCAACTTATTTCTAAGAAAACTGATATAAACTTCAATGGTATTGGTACCAGTATCAAAACTTAAATCCCATACTTTTTCAAGTATTTCTTGTTTGGAAATTACCTTGCCTCTATTCCTGGCAAGTAATACAAGAAGTGTAAATTCTTTTGCAGTTAAATTAACAGTAACACCTGCCCGTACTGCAGTTTTATTCCTAAAATCGATTTCAAGATCATCTACAACAATCTTTACATCTTCATCTTTTAATTCTGCCCTTTTCAAAAACACTTTTAATCTAGCAAAAAGCTCGTCGAAATGAAAAGGCTTCACCATATAATCATCCGCACCTAATTTAAAAGCTTCCATTTTATCATTAATCTCTCCCATCGCACTGAGCATAATAATTGGAATACTTTTTTTGATGGCTCGAAAATCTTTACACAATTCAAGGCCAGATTTATGTGGAATATTCACATCCATCAACACCAAAGAATAATTATTTTGTCTGAAAAAAGATTCAGCGATTAATCCGTCAGCTGCAAGGTCAACTAAATATCCCTGCCCCTTCAACTCCTCTAATATTACTTTTCCAAGCTTCGGTTCGTCCTCAATTAATAAGATTCTATGACTGATTTCCATTACTTTGAATAAAATTTCAACATAAAGTAATGAAAAAAATACTGGTTTTCAGTTATCTATTCTTAGCAAACTTTGCCATAGGGCAAAACCCCTTAACTATTTTCGAACAATCGAAGGGAAAAGAAAGTGCTACTTATGCCCAAAGCATTGCTTATTACCAGAAGCTGGCTATAAAGTATAAAACGATACAAATTAAAACAATGGGACCCACAGATGCTGGGTTTCCTTTGCACATTGTACTA
This sequence comes from Bacteroidota bacterium, assembly GCA_037139075.1. Lineage (GTDB taxonomy): Bacteria > Bacteroidota > Bacteroidia > Chitinophagales > Chitinophagaceae > Sediminibacterium. Next base: position 13,485 of record JBAXHC010000021.1, on the reverse strand, counting down.
TTTAGTGCCGACCAGCAGTTTAATAGTGCCGATTGGAAAAGGAAAAATAAATTGGTCATATTAGTGTCCAACGGAATTCATCCAGGAGAACCAGATGGTATTGACGCCAGCATGATGTTGGTGCGCGATTTAGCAAGTGGCAAGCTCAAAGCACCTAGCAATATCGTGTTAGCTGTAATGCCTGTGTACAATATAGGGGGAGCATTAAATCGAAATAATTCTTCGAGGGTAAACCAAGATGGACCAACTGCATATGGATTTAGAGGTAATTCACAGAATCTTGATTTGAATCGTGATTTTATTAAATCAGACACAAAGGAGGCTGTGAGTTTTGCAAAAATATTTCATTGGTTAAACCCCGACATTTATTTAGATAATCATGTTAGCGATGGCGCAGATTATCAATATACCATGACGCTTCTTACTACACAGCACAATAAACTGGGTGGAGAAATCGGGAAATATCTTCATACCACATTTGAACCTTCTTTATTCAAGGAGATGGCACAGAAAGGAATGGCAATGACGCCATACGTAAGCTTTGAAGAAGGTAATCCAGAAAAAGGTTGGAGTTATTTTTATGATCCTCCCAGATATAGCAGTGGTTATGCAGCGGTTTTTCAAACAATGTCATTTATGTCTGAAACGCATATGCTAAAGCCCTTTCAACAAAGAGTAATACAAACTTATGAATTGATGCAAACAATGATTGCTCAAGCATCTTTGCAAGCATCTGCCATTAAACAAGCAAAACAATTATCTATTGAAGCTATAAAAAAACAAAATGATTTTGTGGTAAGTTATAAAGTTGATACTTCCCATTTTGATTTGATCGATTTTATGGGATACCAAGCTTTAAAAAAGCCAAGTGCAGTAACAGGAATGGAAAGGTTATATTACGACAGAAGCAAACCATTTACCCAAAAAGTAAAATTTTACAATTATGCGCTTGCTGATAAGATGGTACACAAACCAAAAGCATATCTGATTCCTCAGGGATGGCAAAAAGTAATTGAATTATTAGAAGCGAATGCAGTTCAAATGAAGCAGATTGAAAAAGATAGTTTAATGACAGTAGAAGCATATCATATTGACGATTACAAAACGAGTAGCCGGGTGTTTGAAAAACACTATCGCCATAGCGATTTAAAAACAAGTACCCAAACTGTTAATATATATTGTAGAAAAGGAGATTATTTAGTTACAACTGGTCAGGCAGCAGATCGTTTTTTAGTAGAGACATTAGAACCAATCAGTGATGATAGTTATTTTAGCTGGAATTTTTTCGATGCTATTTTACAACAGAAGGAAGGTTATAGTAATTATCGATGGGAAGATGTAGCCGCCAGCTTTTTAGCTTCTCATCCGGAATTGCAACTTCAATTGGAGGAGAAGAAAAAAACTGATCCGAAATTTGCAGCCTCGGCCAATGCACAGCTCGACTTTATTTACAAGAACTCACCCTACTATGAGCCAGCACATTTGAGATACCCGATATTTCGATTGAAGTAGAATTGGAAAGTAAAAATTCAATAGTCAAAATTAAAAAAAGTGCCTACTTTTCTTCAGCCCTTTTTGCATACTGTTTTTACTTTTGAATTTTTACTTTTGAATTATCAATCTACTTTCTTAACATCCCCTGAACCAGCAACTTTTTGCTTTACATTCGGGCTGCCCTTATAATAAACAGAACCAGCACCTGCAATATTTACATCTAACTGGGTTGATGCAAAAACCTTTACATCCCCACTTCCTGCAATTTGAACTTTGGCATTTTCAGCTTTTAAATCAGCTGCAGTATAATCACCTACCCCAGCAATTTTTATGGTTTCTTCTTTAGTTTCACCGCTAAGGGTAATTGAACCACTTCCCGCAATTTCAGATAAAACATTAGGGGTATTTACATCCATTTTAATATCACCCGACCCTGCAATTTTAAGTACTAGTTTATCTGAGCCCGTAAATTTAGACTTTCCCAAAATATTGCCGCTTCCCGCTAAAATAACTTCTTCTAAATTCGGAGTAGTAATAAAAACTTTAATGCCTTCAGTTGAGGAATAACTAAAATAATCCCTCCCTTTTATTACCAAATAACCCCCTCTATCTTCCACAATAAAGTAAGGTAAAAGGTTCTCATCCCCTTCAATCTGAACACTAACCGTTGGTCCCTGAGTTATTTCTACATCAAAATTACCCGCCATTTTAATGCGATTAGCCTTGGTTGCATTTCTAGTTTGAGTTGTTATTACCCCATTCCCTTGTACATGCTTGAATCTGCAAGAGGTAAATAGAACAAGGGCCGATACTAACACGATAAGTTGTTTCATATGTCTTTTATTGTTATTGCAAGTTATATAAATCCCTCTTTAGATGCAATCCACCTTTAATATAATCGGACCACTTATCCTGTTACAACACCACAGAAATTTCAATTACCTTCGCAGCATGACAGAAAAGATTCTAATCCTCGATTTTGGCAGTCAATATACCCAATTAATTGCCAGGGCTGTAAGAGAAGCCAATGTGTATTGTGAGATCATTCCATTCCATAAATCATTTGAATTTGAACCTGGGTTAAAAGGAATCATCCTAAGTGGTTCACCTTTTAGTGTAAATGAGGAAAATGCACCTACAGTGGCAATACCTGAATTTGTAAAGCACATACCAGTTCTTGGAGTTTGTTACGGAGCACAATTAACTGCTAAAGAATATGGTGGAAGAGTAGATAAATCAAATAAAAGAGAATATGGTCGTGCTAAAATGAATATTGGCAAGGCAGATATTCTTTTGAACGGAATTTCTGATAATTCACAGGTTTGGATGAGTCATAGTGATTCAATTGTTGCATTACCTGAGGGATTTGAAGTGCTTGCCACCACTGAAAGTATTCCTATCGCAGCTTTCAAAAAAACAACCACAGATTCAAAACCTTTATATGGATTACAATTCCATCCTGAAGTATATCATTCAACTGAGGGAAAAACGATCATCAAAAATTTCTTGGTCAATATTTGCGGTTGCGATGCACAGTGGACTGCTGCCCATTTTATTAGTGAAACTGTTGCAGCTTTAAAAGAAAAAATTGGAAATCGTAAAGTAATCATGGCATTAAGTGGCGGTGTTGACAGCACCGTTGCAGCTACACTTATTACCCGGGCTATCGGATCAAACTTATTTGGAATATTTGTAGATAACGGCGTCTTGCGTAAAGGGGAATTTGAGCAAGTTTTAGAAATGTATAAAACGCTTGGATTAAATGTAAAAGGTGTAGATGCAAAAAATCATTTCTACACTGCACTTGCTGGAAAATCTGACCCGGAAGAAAAAAGAAAAGTAATTGGGAAAGGCTTTATCGACATATTTGATCAGGAAGCAAAAACACTAACCGGCATTGAAATGCTTGGCCAAGGAACCATTTATCCTGATGTTATTGAAAGTGTAAGTGTACATGGCCCTTCTCAAACCATTAAATCGCACCATAATGTGGGGGGCTTACCTGATAGTATGAAATTAGAATTAGTAGAGCCGCTAAGATCATTATTTAAAGACGAAGTTAGAAGGGTTGGATTAGAATTAGGTATACCCGGCGATATGATTAACCGTCATCCGTTTCCTGGTCCTGGTTTAGCGATTCGTATCCTGGGAGAAATCACTGAAGAAAAAGTGGCTTTATTACAAGCTGCTGATGATATTTATATTCAGGGATTAAAAAAAGCAAATTTATACAATGTGGTTTGGCAAGCTGGCACTATTTTGTTACCAGTTAAAAGTGTAGGTGTAATGGGAGATGAAAGAACCTATGAATTTACAGTTGCTTTAAGAGCTGTAACTTCTGTTGATGGCATGACAGCTGACTGGGCACATTTACCCTATGAATTCTTAGCAGATATTTCTAACGAAATCATTAACAATGTAAGAGGAATTAATAGAGTTGTATATGATATCAGTAGCAAGCCACCAGCTACTATCGAATGGGAATAAACTTATAATTCATCAAACATGCGCTTACCATATATAACAGTTTTAATTTTGGGTATTTGCTTATCATTGCTTGCGGAAGGGCAAACACGTCCTACCGTAAAAGTAGGTGTATTTGCACCCATTTATATGGATTCTGCATTTAGTGAGAATACATACAAACAAGGGAATTCCATTTCTAAAACTAATATACCTGGGCTTGAATTTTATAATGGAGTTATGATGGCCATCGATTCGCTCAATGCTGAGGGAGTGAATGCTGAAGTGTTTTTTTATGATACCAAAAGCAGTGCAGAACCTTTAGAATTAATTTTAGAAAAGCCGGAGTTAAAATCATTGTCATTAATAATTGCTTCATTCAATAACAGAGCAGAAGTAAAAACACTTGCCGACTTCGCACTAGCCAATAAAATTCCTTTAATCTCTGAAACATACCCGAACGATGGAGGAATCATCGAGAATCCTTATTTCGTTTTGATAAACTCCACTTTAAAAACGCATGTAGACGCTTTGTATAAGTATTTACAAAGAACATATGCTACTAGCAACCTAGTTTTGATCAAGAGAAAAGGGCAAATGGAAGATATCATTCAGTCTTATTTTACAGACAACAATAAGAAAACCCCATCAATTCCTTTGAAATTTAAAATCACTGAATTGATTGATAGTTTTAGTACTGCAGATTTGTTGAATAAATTAGATAGCAACCGCCAGAATATTGTGATCTGTGGTACATTGAACGAAGGTTTTGCAGTGTCTGTAATCAAAACTTTAAGTGCTAATCCCAATTACGCTGCACTGGTAATTGGCATGCCCAATTGGGATGGATTTAAAGATCTAACTAAACCAGAATTCAAATCCGTTGATGTTGTTTACACCAGCCCTTACAATTATACCAGAACAGATAAACTTGCGCTCTACTTAACCACAAAGTATCGTAATAAATTTTTGTCCAGGCCCAGTGACCTTGTTTTTAAGGGATATGAATCCTTCTATCATTTTACCAAGCTTTCGTTAAAACACCAAGATAAATTAATCCATAATTTGTCTGACAAATCTTTCAAACTATTCAACGATTTCGACATTCAACCCGTTAAATTCAAAAAGGAAAATAAGGAGCCCGATTATTGGGAAAACCGAAAGCTATATTTCATCAAAAAAGCAGACGGGCAGATTAAATTGCTTTTCTAAAGTTAAAACAGCCTAATAACTAGGCTTTCCTTACTGATTGTTGTAACTTTATATCATAATCAGAGTATATGGAAAACACACCTGACATCTGGCAATTTTTAGAGTCAAATAAGAATGCTTTGCAAGAATATGTTGAATTGAAGATTGAATTATTCAACCTGAAATTTATTCGAAAAAGTTCTAGCATTGGAGGAGTGCTGATTTGGTTGATGATCCTTGCTTTCTTAGGCTTACTCATTTTATTTTTTGCAGGAATCACTATTGGGTTCTGGTTATCGAATATATTAAACAGTTATGTGCAAGGCTTTGCTGCTACAACTGGCATCCTAGTTGTAATTACATTGATATTGATACTTACACGAAAACAATTATTCATCAATCCCATCATTCGTATCATGGTTAGGGAACAAACTAGGGAACATGAAGAAGAATAACATTAAAAATCTTGAAAGCTTAAATAGATATATTGCTGATTTGGAAAACAAAGAATTGCAACTTCAAAATCAGCTTCACCATAATTGGCAATACCTCAAATCAGATTTTGGAAGTATCCTCAGAACTAGTATTCTACATAAAGCAAAAGTGGAAGGAAGAGCAAGTTTCATTTATTGGCTTTTCAAAATTCCTGAATTCAATAATACAATAGGAAAAACAGCAGAAAGGCTAACTGTAAAGCTTGAGAATTTGCTGGTTAAATGGATTGATAAAATTGCAGAATAGACTTTATTGATGCTGCAAAAAACTAAGGGATATCAAATTATTAATGAATGGATGAAAGCTAAAGACTTTCATCCATTTGGCTTTCAAGAAGACTGTTGGAGTAAAATATTAAAATCAGATAGTGGTTTAGTAAATGCCCCAACCGGTTGTGGCAAAACCTTTTCTGTTTTCCTGGGAGTGCTGATTCAATATATTAATGAGCACCCAGATACTTATCAAATTTCAAAAAACAATCACTTACAACTTATCTGGATTTCTCCACTAAGGGCATTGGCTAAAGATATTGGTAGAGCCATGGAAACAGTACTTACTGAATTAGATATCCCCTGGAAAGTTGGTATTAGAAATGGTGATACAAGTACTGCCGAAAGACAAAAACAAAAAAATAATCTTCCGGAAATACTCATCATTACACCTGAGAGTTTGCATTTAATGCTGGCTCAAAAAAATTATTCCGAAAATCTCAATGCCCTACAATTCATTGCAGTAGACGAATGGCATGAATTGCTAGGCAGTAAACGGGGCGTACTGGTTGAATTGGCAATAAGCAGACTCATTGGTGCCGCAAAAAACAAACTCTCTATTTGGGGCATTTCTGCCACGATTGGAAATTTAGAAGAAGCAAAAGAAGTATTATTGGCTCCCCTCAAAAAAAAGGGTAGCATCATACGCGCAAAAATTGATAAGCGCATTGAGGTGGAATCAATTATTCCAGAAGAAATTGATAATTATCCCTGGGCTGGTCATTTAGGTATTAAACTCGTAGATCGGATTGTTCCAATTATTGAACAAAGTAATACCACACTGATATTTATCAATACCAGAGGAATGAGTGAGGTCTGGTATCAAAGCATATTAACAGCTGCCCCGCAACTGGCTGGAGCTATTGCACTTCATCATGGAAGTATTGAGCAAGAACTAAGACTTTGGGTGGAAGATGCTTTACATACACAAAAACTTAAAGCCGTTGTTTGTACAGCGAGTCTCGATTTAGGAGTTGATTTTCGTCCAGTTGACACCGTGATACAGGTTGGTTCCCCAAAAGGGATTGCTCGTTTTTTACAAAGGGCTGGAAGGAGTGGTCACGGACCGGGTGAAATAAGTAAACTTTTTTTTCTTCCCACACATGCCTTAGAATTAGTAGAAGCTGCTGCTTTAAAACAAGCCATCAAAGAACAAAAGGTAGAAAGTAAAACCCCTATGTTACTTTGTTTTGATGTACTGATTCAATACTTGTGTACACTGGCCATTGGAGAAGGATTTCATCCGGAAAAAATTTTAAAAGAAATAAAATCAACTTTTTGTTATTCAGAAATAACATTAGAAGAATGGCAAGAAGTTTTATTGAATATTACTCAAGGGGGCATGGCATTAAATCAATACGATGAATATCATAAAGTTGTAATTGAAGATGGATTATATAAAATCACAGATAGAAAAATTGCAATGCGCCATCGGATGCATATTGGAACTATTGTAAGTGACGCCATGCTAAAAGTAAAATTTCTTGGAGGCGGTTATGTAGGCGTCATTGAAGAATATTTTATTAGTCGCCTTGAACCTGGCGACACATTTACGCTTGCCGGGAAAAATCTTGAATTAGTAATGCTAAAAGACATGGACGTTTTAGTAAGAAAATCATCATCAAAAAAATCGATTGTACCTTCTTGGAATGGTGGCCGCATGAGTTTAACTGCGAATTTGGGAAAAATGCTTCGTCAAACTTTTAATAAAGCATTAATAGATGAAACTGAAATTGAAATAAAAAGTCTCCGCGCTCTATTTGAGGTGCAACAAAAATTGTCAGCAATTCCCAGAGATCATCAATTATTAATAGAACAAATAGAAACAAAAGATGGTTTTCATTTACTGGTATACCCTTTTGAAGGTCGTCAAGTTCATGAAGCTATGAGTGCCATCATTGCCTTTAGAATAGGGCAAATATTACCGATTAGTTTTTCTATTGCTATGAACGATTATGGTTTTGAATTATTAAGCGATCAGCCTATTCCTGTAGATGATAGCAATGCTCAAGAATTATTTACATCAAAAAATTTATTAAACGATATACAAAAAAGTATCAATAGTGCAGAAATGGCCAAACGAAAATTCAGAGATATTGCAGTGATCGGGGGTTTGATATTTCAGGGGTTTCCAGGAGAGCACAAGAAGGCCAGACACTTACAATCGTCTGCATCATTACTCTTCAAGGTATTTGAAGAATATGAACCCAATAATATTTTGCTTCGGCAAGCTTATCGAGAATTAATGGAACAGCAGATGGAGGAAGTACGTTTAAGGGCTGCTTTAGAAAGAATATACAACTCAGAAATTATCATACATTTTCCAAAACAACTTACCCCATTAGCTTTCCCTATTACCGTTGATGGTTTGAACCGAAATAGTTTATCTACAGAAAAATTAGAAGACCGTGTTAGAAAAATGCAGCTACAACTAGAGAAGAACTAATGCATCTTTACAAATAGAAATTTCAGGAACACATGACAGCACCTTTCTCCTATACCATTCATGATCAAATTTTCTGGTTAACAACAGAAAGGGGGATTTTCTGGGAAAAGGAATCTACGCTAATAGTTTCGGATTTACATTTTGGGAAAACTGGTCACTTTAGAAAAAATGGCATTGGTGTGCCACAAGCAGTTTACAAAGAAGATCTTCAAAGAATGGTTGATTTAATAAGTTTCTTCAAGCCAAAAAAACTAATAGCAGTTGGAGATTTGTTTCATAGTGCAGATAATTTAGAATTACAATTGTTTTCAAAGATAAGAGCAAGTTTTTCGAAATTGAATTTGATACTTGTTCAGGGGAATCATGATATACTGGGTAACAGTTGGTATCAAAAAAATCAGATTGAATTAATTAGTAGCAATTATAGTATAGGAGATTTTAATTTCGTACATGATCCTACCGAAATTTCAAAAGACGATTCTTCTTTTTATTTTTCTGGTCATCTACATCCTTCTATTTCCATCAAAGGAATGGGTAAACAAAGTTTACACTTTCCTTGTTATTATTTTACAGATAAAGCTGCCATACTTCCAGCTTTCAGCAAATTCAGCGGTATGGCTAAGGTTAAAAAGGGAAAGACGAACCGAATTTTTGCTATTGTAGAAAATAGCCTAATCGAAATTGAAAAATAGATGATTAAAATTGCATTTGATAGTTCCTATGCTCATTCACTTCCGGAAGATCATCGCTTCCCGATGCTGAAGTACGAGCTCATACCTGAGCAATTAATCCATGAAGGTTGTATAACAGTGAACAATTTATTTAAGCCAGCATTATGTGAAGTAGAAATCCTGCTTTGGACACACAGCAAAACTTATCTTGACAAATTATTGTATCAAACACTTTCCGCATCAGAACAAAGAAAAATTGGTTTCCCTCAATCTCTTGAATTAACTAGAAGAGAACTTATGATCACTCAAGGAACAATTGAATGTTGCTTATACGCTTTACAATATGGAGTTGCATTAAATGTGGCAGGTGGCACACACCATGCATTCTCCGATAGAGGCGAAGGATTTTGTTTGTTAAATGATATGGCAGTTGCATCAAACTATTTATTAAAAAAAGGTCATGCCAAGAAAATTTTAATTATAGATTTAGACGTACATCAAGGCAATGGCACGGCGAAGCTTTTTGAAAACAATAACCAGGTGTTCACTTTTAGCATGCATGGGGCACACAACTATCCTTTTCACAAAGAAATATCAGACTTAGACATTCCGCTTAGCGATGGAATTACTGACCCAGAATACCTTCAATTATTGAAAGATAACCTTGTTAAAATAATAGTAGAAGAAAAGCCCGACTTTGCTTTTTATTTATCTGGAGTAGACATATTAGAAACAGATAAGTTTGGCAAATTGAAAATCACTTTGGCCGGTTGCAAAGAAAGAGACGCATTTGTTTTTGAAACATTAAAGGAATATCATTTACCTGTAACTGTTGCAATGGGTGGTGGCTATAGTCCTGATATTAAAACAATTGTTGAAGCGCATTGCAATACTTTTCGACTGGCAAAAACAATTTTTGAGGACTAAATTGTTAAGTACGTTGTTTCTTTTGCAATGTCAGATAGTCGATATAATAAATGAGTCTGACATTGAATTCATTTCCATGAGGCTGTTGAAATACCTGCGAAAAATTTTGCGTATATCGATTATACAATTGACCATTAATCGGGAAATCACTTCCTAATGCATTTTTCCAACCTACTATTAGCTTACTCCCATATTTGAAATCCCAGGTATAAAACATATCCAAGTTAAAGGCATTAAAATTTTGATCTTGTCCGGCTACAAATGCATGTGGAATATAATCTCCATTAATATCTGTAGTAAAGAAATTGCTGTATAAAGCTTGGCTCCAATAATGACGGGCACGCATTGTAAGATTCATTCTCGGAGTAAAATTATAGATGCCACTTAATACATTTGAAAAATTAGTGTTTTTCCTACGACCTGCTACTGGCTCTCCATTGGGATCAAAGAAGGCAAAGCCATACTGGCCATTATCTTGCTCTTTGGTCAACTCCCAATCAAGACTAAAATGTTCATTGAAACGATATCTTGGTCCAATTAAAAAATTATGATAGGAATCATTAGGAAAATGTGGTGCTGCTGCATACGCTAGACCAAAACGAACAAAAAAGCTTTTACGACTATCGGTACTTCCACTGAATCCTGTGAACCAATAAGGTTGGCGCTTCATTACTTTCCCTTCGGTACGCATTTCGAAATAATCTTTCTGCCATTCAGGAACAACGATAGTTTTTATAGTAAGGTCCCAGAAGTTTTTGAAAAACCAAAAAGCAGTTCCTTGGTATTGGTTACTTGAAAATTTAAAAGGGGTTAATAAATAAACTGGCAACACTGAGAAAGTATAATTCTGACTAAAGAAATTTTTAGTTGGAGTAAATACGTAGTATCCAATTTTTCCAATAGCAGAAAATTCATTTGGCGCTCTTAAAAATCCAAGATCGTTAGGATCATATCTTTTCGATTCAATATTGTTTAAAATGCTGTATTGCCAATGGCCTCTAATTTTTGCAAACTTAAAAGTGTTTGCATATCCATCATGCTTATCTAACCCTGTAATTGAGCTATATCGTGAGCTCCAGGCAAAATTGTATCTATTTTCAGAATCAAACAAATTGATATCTAATCCACTCACATTTGCATTTCTAGATCCTCCACTACGTAATACATTGGTGTTCGTAAAAGTGATGGAAGATCTGCCTTTCAATGCTTGGTCTAGTACAATGATATTGTAATTAGTTAAAGGCTCTGTTTCAATCTTATTAATTTTTCCGGTTGTTTTATCCAACACTTCCGCATTCATTTGCGCGGCTACCGCATTGAATACCCCAATTCCTAGTTTAGATTTATTTCTACCTGAAAATTTAGTTGCATTATATAGTTGTGTGATTCCAGGATTGGATATCATTTCTAAATTTGGATTATTTTGTACATCCGTTTTTACAGTACTATAATTAGTGGGTGTACCGCCTACCCTTCTCGAATAAAACAATCCGGCTTTATTAAAGAGTTCAATTCCTTCTGTAAAGAATGGTCTGTTTTCCTGAAACTGAACTTCATAAGGTGTAAGATTAAGAACCACATTATCAGAAACAACCTGACCGAAATCGGGTATCAGCGTTGCATCCAAAGTAAAGCTTTCGTTCACACCATATTTCACATCCATTCCCCCATTTCGTAGAATGGTAGTTTTTGTGGTACCATCTGCAAAAGGAGTAGTGCGAACTCCAGAAGTAATATAGGGCAAGAATGATAAGCGCAGCGGTGGAACAATATTTTTAACAGAAGTAAGATTACCAAATTGATTTACAAATCCGTTCTGATTAGGATCCACTTTGTTCCAAAAAGAGCTTTCGCTATACCTTCTCGAATATCGTTGAAAATTGATGCCCCAATCCTGAACATCTTTTTTTGAAAAACGCAATGCAGAATAAGGAATTTTCATTTCAACAATCCATCCATCTTTTTGAATCGTTACTTTACTTTCCCAGACTGCATCCCAGCTATAATCTGTGGGCAATCCAAATTGAGAAACTTTATTCGCTACTAAACGACCATCTGTTTGTACATTTCTCGCAGTAACCAAAAATTGATACCCATTTTGGTTATCATTATAAGTGTCAAAGAATACACTGAAATAATCTATATCCTGCCGCTGTTCTCCGTCACGTGCCGTAAGTTGTTTGCGTATTTTTTTGGGATCATCATAAATATAAGCGCCCACATAAACGGCTTGATCGCTATATAAGACACGAACGATTGTTGGATATTTGGGGATTGCACCAAAGTTGGGGCTATTCTCAACAAAACTATCAGCGATTGCAGCTTGGCTCCAAACTGGTTCATCTAGAATACCATCAATTTTTATAGTTGTATTTATCTTAAATGCTTCTAAGTTTTTCTCTTGTGCTTCAAGAGAAGAAAACAAAATGGCAAATACAATAAACAACAGTAATTTCTTCATCATCAGAAAGCAAAACTAAAGAAATGAGCTTTAATCAAAAATGAAAATGGATAAATGGCGTCTAAACATAAAAAACAGCCGATCAGGGCTGTTTTCTAAATCATATCTGTTTTTTTTAATTAAACTTCTTCTTCAGTGTACTTACCTGTTCTTGTAAGTTATTGACCATACCTGCCAATTGATTAACATCCCACCTTGGACCCAAATTTGCTTTTTGCAAAATATATACAGCTTTCCAAACTTCTAAAACATCTTCAGCACTAACATAATAGGGCTCATATTGGGGGTTATCGCTGATCATAGTAAGCTTATCTTTGGCACGATTATTTTTCATGACACGTTTGTATACTACTCCTTCATTACGAGACAGTACAACATAAGTATTACTGTTTTTTAATTCTTCCAGGTCATCTACTCTTTCACCAACAATAACGCTACCGCTTGGGGTAGGCAACATACTGTCTCCTACTATTTCAAAAGCACGGTATTGTCCGGGAGCCAACATGGGAAGCGTAAAAGTATTCAGTTCATCTACAAATTCAGGGTCAGCATATCCAGCCAAATAACCTGCTGCTGCTTTTACAGGTACAAAACTAATAGATGCTATTTCAGCATCCATTTTCATCATTCTTCTCTTTTCCAGATAATTACCACCACTAGAATCTGAAGAGAGATCTTTGAATAGAAAATCTTCCAGACTCAGTTTAAAAATATTACTAATAGCTTCCATCACTTCCAGGCGAGGTTCAGCCCGCTCTTCTTCATAAGCGCCCACCAAAGACCGCTTGATTTTGAGCTTGTTAGCAAACTCTTCCTGTGTCCAGCCACGCAATTTGCGTAGGTACTTTAAATTTTTCCCTGCGTTTGACATAACTAATTGATTTAGCTGCAAAATACTAATATTTTTAGTTATTCCAAATTTAATTTTTGATTTTTACATTAAATATTTTGTCAAATCAATATTGAGGTTTGATTTTTTTACGATCAACTAATTCTTAACATTCAAGTTATTTACCACCCCGTCTGTTCGCTCAGTCGCTCCAGCCACCCCTCCATCGCATGCGATGG
>JBAXHC010000020.1:0-41165 GCA_037139075.1 Bacteroidota bacterium | reverse complement strand
GCTTAGTGCACCAACATATGTGTTTGCTTAATAATACCCATTACAAATACGCTCTGTACATGTCCGATGTTTTCGGCCTGGCTTAATTTGTTGACATGAAAATCATAGTAAGCATCCATGCTTTCTTCTACTACTTTCAGCATAAAATCGAACTCGCCTGAAATATTATAACACTCAATTACTTCATTCATTTCCTGAATGCTTTTGATGAATTTGGCCCCTGCATTCTTGTTGTGTTGTTTTAATGATACATAACAGATTACCATCAAGCCCTTTTTCACTTTGGTATGATCCACTAATGTGGCATATTGTTTAATCACGCCTGACTCTTCCATTCGCTTTATTCTCTCATGTACAGGTGTGGTACTTAAATGTACTTGCTCTGCAATTTCCTTCACAGTAGCGCGTGCATTTTGTTGTAACAAACGAAGGATGGCTAAGTCCTTTGCATCCAGGTCTACATACATCGTAGTAGATTCAGCTATTTTAGTCGATTTTGCCATTGATTTATAGTCTTATATTCTACAAAATACGAATTTTATATAATTTTATTCTAAAAAATAATAAGATAACTAGTATTCTATTCTATAAAACTACATTTGCACTTCATAAAAAAGAAACTATGTCAACTTTAACTTCATCTATCGATTTCAGCTTACCCTACAAAGTAGCTGATATCACATTGGCCGATTGGGGCCGCAAAGAAATCCGTTTGGCCGAAGCCGAAATGCCAGGTCTTATGTCTTTACGTGCTGAATACGGTTCAAGTCAGCCATTGAAAGATGCGCGTATTGCAGGTTGTTTGCACATGACCATCCAAACAGCTGTATTGATTGAAACTTTAGTGGCTTTAGGTGCTGAAGTTAAATGGAGCTCTTGTAATATATTCTCTACACAAGATCAGGCTGCTGCTGCCATTGCTGCTGCAGGTATTGGTGTATTTGCCTGGAAAGGTCAATCACAGGAAGAAGCTGATTGGTGTATCGAGCAAACATTATTCTTTGGCGGCGCTGATCGTCCATTGAATATGATCTTAGATGATGGTGGCGATTTAACCAATATGGTTTTTGATAAATACCCTGAGTTTGTTAAACATATCAAAGGTTTATCTGAAGAAACAACTACAGGTGTTCACCGTTTATATGAGCGCATGGCGAAAGGCACTTTACCAATTCCTGCAATCAATGTAAATGACTCAGTTACCAAATCTAAATTTGATAACAAATACGGTTGTCAGGAATCATTAGTTGATGCTATACGCAGAGCTACTGATGTAATGATGGCTGGTAAAATTGCTGTTGTTGGTGGATACGGTGATGTGGGTAAAGGTTCTGCACTTTCTTTGAAAGGAGCTGGTTGCCGCGTTATTGTTACAGAAATCGATCCAATCTGTGCATTACAAGCTGCTATGGAAGGATTTGAAGTAAAACCAATGGCAGAAGCTGTTAAAGAAGCTGATATCATTGTTACTGCATCAGGTTGTCGTGATTTGATCACAGAAAAACATTTCCGTTCAATGAAGGATAAAGCGATCGTTTGTAATATCGGTCACTTTGATATTGAAATTGACGTAGCTTGGTTGAATACCAATTATGGTCATACAAAAGATACCATCAAACCTCAGGTTGATTTATACACTATTGAAGGAAAAGATATCATCTTATTAGCTGAAGGCCGTTTAGTTAACTTAGGTTGCGCAACTGGTCACCCTTCATTTGTAATGAGTAACTCTTTCTCTAACCAAACTTTGGCTCAGATCGAATTGTGGAACAACCACAAGAACTACGAGAACAAAGTGTATGTGTTACCTAAACATTTAGATGAGAAAGTAGCTCGTTTACACCTTGCAAAAGTGGGTGCCGTATTAGATGAATTAACCGATGCACAGGCTGAATATTTAGGAATTCCTAAAGTTGGGCCATTTAAGGCTGATGCTTATAGATATTAACTAAGTGAAAAGATAAAAGTGAAAAGTGAAAAGAGGAAGCATCTCCACTTTTCACTTTTCACTTTATTCACACCCTATGCATAAAAACAGCACTGTTTAGAACTTATGCGGCATTACTTTTGACAAAATCAGATGAATGAAAAATAACGTAATCACAGGTGTCTTGGCTTTAGTTGTAATCCTGTCAGCCTGTAAAAATAATGGCGCAGATAATAAAGCAGCAAAGGATTCCAGCAATATGGCAATAGCTAAACCTTTGCCTGGATCTGTTATAAAATTAGATAGTTCTAAAAGATATATTTATTTAACATGGGATGATTCACCTCAACCTCCTGGAACGGTGAATTGTAAAACTGTTTTTCGTGAACAAGGAATAAAAGCCACTTTTTTTGGTGTTGGATTTAATCAGGTTGGACCATGGAAAAAAAGAATCATCGATAGTATCAGAAATGATTACCCGCAGTTTTTATTAGCGAATCATAGCTTTAGTCACGGCTTTAATGATAAGTACAGTAAATTTTACGCACCATCTATGACAGATAGTGCTTTGAACGATTTCCTGCGCAATGAAAAAGAATTAAAAGTTCCTGTTAAAATTATACGTCTCCCAGGCAATAATACCTGGGCTTCAAATGGTATTATTTCAGGACAAAAAGCCGAAAATCCTTTGATTGTTAAATTGGATAAGATGGGCTATAAAATTGTAGGTTGGGATATTGAATGGGGACAATTAGGCAAGCAAAAAGCACCAAAAGAGTCTGCTGTTGAAATGGTAAAAAGAGTGAATATGAAATTCGAAGATGGAAGCACCAATCAGCCAAATGCGATTGTAATTCTTTCTCATGATCGATTATTTGAGAAAAAACAATTTGCTGATTCTTTATCAAAATTTATTAATATATTAAAACAGGATAAGCGTAACATATTCGAAACAATCGACCACTACCCTACAGTTCAGAATAAATAGTTGAGTTACAAATACCAAAAAGGGTAAACAAACACTTGTTTGTTTACCCTTTTTGATTTTAAAGGCTTTCATTTTAGCAACGATAATCCCTTATCTTCGTCGCCCATCAATAAATCATAAAACACAAACATTTAATGAACAGTATCAAATTACATCCTTCCCGTTTAGAGGTAATGAATTTTTTAGGTCAGAAAATTGATGATATTATAGAGCAATATTTAAAAAAAATAGATGAGAACTGGCAACCTTCAGATTTCCTTCCTGAAAGTAATAGACCAGAATTCACGAAAGAAATTTTAGAAATTCAAGAGCAATGCAAGGAATTACCATATGAATATATGGCGATCTTAGTAGGCGATTTAATTACTGAAGAAGCGCTCCCTACTTATGAAAGTTGGTTAATGGATGTTGAAGGTGTTAGTAAACTAGAACCACAAGGTTGGAGCAAATGGATGCGCATGTGGACTGCAGAAGAAAACAGACATGGCGATCTTTTAAACAAATACATTTATTTGTCAGGAAGGGTTAATATGCGTCAGATGGAAATCAGTACGCAACATTTAATTGCTGACGGAATGGATATAGGCACAGCAACGGACCCCTATAAAAATTTCGTTTACACTTCATTTCAAGAATTGGCTACCAACGTTTCACATAGAAGAACGGCTACCCTTGCAAAAAAATATGGCAACGAACAATTGTCTAAAATTTGTGGCGTAATTGCTTCCGATGAAATGCGTCATGCAAAAGCATATAAAAGTTTCGTAACCAAAATATTTGAAGTTGACCCTAGTGAAATGATGTTAGCATTTGAAGAAATGATGCGCAAAAAAATTGTAATGCCCGCACACTTCTTACGCCAACAAGGAGAAAAAATAAGCACCAGCTGGTCGCATTTTAGCGATGCTGCTCAGCGTATTGGTGTTTATACCAGTATGGATTACACAAACATCATGGAATCATTAATCGAAGAGTGGAAGATTGGAGATATTTGCGGATTAAATAGTGCAGCAGAAAAGGGACGCGATTATTTGATGGCACTTCCAGATAGATTTAGAAAAGTAGCTGAAAGATCGGGGATCAAAGCTCCTTTAGAATATCGTTTTAATTGGATTTACTAATAGAAAAAAACTTATAAAAAAGCCATTTTTCAAATGGCTTTTTTAATGCCCTAATTTAAAACATACTATGCCTGATACGATACATAAAACAATTTTTGATGCTTCTCTTTCAGATGAAGTTACAAATGAGTGTTATGTATCAAAAGAGGTGGCAATTCGCATTTTCGAATTCTTTCAGAAAAGCCCATTGTTTTTATGGTCAGATATTCACAATTGCGAGGATCGTGCCGAAGCCATGGCCATTTTGCTTCTTCATTGGGGTGTTCCTCATTATAAAGCCTGGTTATTTGATAGCTATTTTTTAAAAAATGAAGAAGGCGCACTACATAACGAATGGAACTATCATGTATGCTTGATGCTTCCAGTAAAAGAAGATTTAAACGATCAGATAGAATACTATGTGATAGACCCGGCACATTCTCCTGCCATACAAAAAATGTTTTTATGGGCGAATGTGTTAACTAAGAATGCATTCAGTTACCATATTATCAAAAACGGATTTACTTATATTTTTCCAACTGGGCAAATTTCTCAAAACAATTGGCACAATAGAAATAAACAAAACTTCAAGTGGACGATGCAAGGCCTGGCGGGCATCAATGGCGTAAGTAATAGCGGTAAGGCTGCAGTTGCTTTCAAAAAATATCTCGTCAGAAGAACCATCCGAAAATTTACAGATTTAAAAAATCATAAACCTGATTTCGGTATCTAATTTTTCTTTCCTGATATTTATTTTCGAAATATCTTTATTTCATGAATATCGATATATCCATCTCAACAGTAACCCCATCAGATATTGCTGAACTTGTTTTACTTGTAAATAGTGCTTATCGAGGCGATAGTTCAAAAAAAGGCTGGACTACAGAAGCAGATTTACTAGATGGAGTAAGAATAGATTATGACACTTTATTAGAACAGGTGAATCATCCGAATCAAATTATTCTGAAAGCAAAGGATGGCTCACAAAAAATTATAGGTTGTGTAAGTTTGCAGGAAAAAAAAGGCAAATTTTATTTAGGGATGCTTACTGTTCAACCCGACATTCAAGCTACAGGAATAGGAAAAAAATTATTAGCTGCTGCTGAAGATTATACTAAGTCTAATAATATTGATTGTATTGAGATGACAGTCATTTCAAAGCGCCAGGAACTTATTGCATGGTATCAGAGAAGAGGATACCAATTAACGGGTGAAAAAAGGGCCTTCCCTTCTGATCCAAAGTTTGGCATTCAAAAACAAGACTTAGAATTTGTTGTACTCGAAAAAAAACTAGTTTAAATAAAAATCCCTTACCATTTTTTGATAAGGGATTTTTATTTTGGAAGAGGTGTAAACTAATAACCCCAATTCTTCATAATTGCTAAATCTCTTTTTACTGATTCAAGAGGGGTAATATTCTGATAGGATTCCTGTTCAATTATAAAATGAGTAGTGCCTCCTGTTTTTCTACCCTCATCAATAATTGCTTTTACACCAATTACACCTGTCCCTAATACAGTACTGTCATATCCATCATTCATTTCGCCTTTTACACTTGCTGTAATTTCATCTTTAACATGCATCAGTTCGAAACGTCCAGGATATGCTTTTACGATTTCCAAAGCTCTTCCCCCTGCTCCATACATATTACCGATATCTAGTTGCTGTGCAACCAAATTAGGATCCGTATGCTTAATCATAATATCGAATACCTTCTCACCTTTTAATACCGAACTAAATTCGAAATTGTGATTATGATAGCCAAACTTCATTCCTGATTTTTTACACAATTCCCCCGACTTATTAAATACTTCCATATAAGACAATAACCCATCATAAGTTTGACGAAGGGTTTCATCTAACCAAGGGCTGATTACGAATTTCTGGCCACAAATTGCGGCATCTTCTACGGTAAACTTCCAGGCATCGGTAAAGTCTTTTTTGGATTCGTCCCAATGATTACGCCCCATCACAGTATGTCCACTAGGCATTTTCATACCTAAATCGTTCAGAATTTTGACGAATTCCTTAGCAGAATATCCATAGAATTTTCTGTTGATATAGTTGGCATGTTCTACATTTTTATAACCCATTGCAGCCAACTGTTGTAAAGTACCAAGGGGGTTCGTTTTCATATCATCCCGAACCGAGTACAACTGAATACCCAGCACGTTTGAATTTTTAGAGGCCGCATATAAGCCCCTGGGAACCAAAGCCGCTCCAGCCAATGCTATTGCAGTTTTACTAATAAATTGTCTTCTTGAAGATTGCATATTGTTTGTTTTCGTTTATGGCAATGAATAGACACAATTATTGCATCTATTTATAAATAATTTATCAATTTAATTGTTTCCTTTGAATTCTACAAGTAACATCTATAAACGGCATTAAAGTTGTTACATCATAAAAAAGGCGATATTATACAAGTATCTTTATGCAAATGCTTCGAAACACCTTCTTTCATTCAGCTATAACATGTATGTTAATTGTTATTGCTATGCCGATGAATGTTTTAGGCCAAACTAAAGAAAACTCTGATAGCTTTTTCTTAGCCCAAAAGAAGGGTTTTTGGGGTAAGATTGGCAAAAGTATTTCTATTAGTAGTAAAGATCAACCTTCCATTGAGGATGGTGTAAAAAAGAACGAAGCAAGTTTTGTTGAATTTAAAGGAAAAGTAATTCGTTCTATTATAGTTGAGAAGTTAGACTTTAATAGAACGGTGAATGACACTTCCAGAAATGCAAAAAATTTCTTTAGCGATATAGGAAATAAACTACACCCAAATACTTCAGATAAAGTAATTAAACGAAATCTTTTCTTTTCAGAGGGAGATACTTTATATCCTGCTTTAGTGGCCGACAATGAACGATTTCTTCGCGATATCAGTTACTTACAAGATGCTCGAATCTTAGTTAGAAATACCGAAAATAGTACAGACAGAGTAGACGTCATTATCTTATGCAAAGATGTGTTTCCTGTTGGGGGAAGTGCAGAATTAGGTAGTGAAAAACTTATCAATTTCGAAGTTAATGACGATAATTTAGTGGGTACCGGCGACCGTATCGCTTTTAGAAATATGTTAGATCTTGATCGAACGCCACACTATGGTATGAGCGCCGAATATTTAAAAAGAAATATTATGGGCAGCTTTATCAATATTAATCTTGGTTTTAGCAGTATAGAGCCTGCTTTTAATAGTGGGCGCAAAGAGGAAACAGCCCTATTTATAAAAGCTGAGCTTCCGTTGGTAAGTCCATATAGCACATGGACAGGTGGTTATGAAACTTCATCACGCTTTACAAGAAATAACTATATCAGCGATTCCCTATATGCATCCGACTATAAATATGAGTATCGAATTTTTGACACATGGGTAGGTTATAATATCGGAGCTAAAAAACATATTTCGGATCAATATCAAAATCGTAGAAAACATTTAATAGCACTTCGAAGTGTTTATAGACATTTTACAGATATACCCAATCTCAATAAAACGGTATACAATAGTCTTTATTCAAATCTTACATCTGTTCTAGCATCAATTTCAGTATTTGAGCAGGATTATTATCATACTAATTTTATTTATGGATTCGGAAGAAATGAGGATGTGCCCGAAGGTTTTTCAATTTCTTTAACAGCAGGTTGGACCAATAAGAATAATCTATCCAGACCCTATATAGGTTTTGATTACCAACGATATTATTTTAGTCGTAAAAATGCTTACATCAACTATTTGTTCAGGTTCGGAACTTATTATGGCGATAATCAAATAGAAGATTTGAGTCTGTTAACAGGTCTTGAATATTTCACCAGGCTTAGAAAGATAAAAGGATCTAGATGGTTAACACGTCAATTTTTAAGTGGCAGCATTACGCAATTATTAAGAACCAAATTAAATGACCCTCTTCGCATTTCAAGTATTTATGGATTACCAGAAACGAATGATATTTCTATAAAAGCTTCCACTAGAGTAACCGGAAACTATGAATCGGTTTTTTATAATACCTGGAAATTTTTTGGATTTAGTTTTGCACCATTTGGATTTACAAATATTACCTATTTAAGAACATCTGGTTCTACAGTTTCACAGGGCGACATTTACACTTCAATTGGAGCAGGTGTAAGAACCAGAAATGAAAACTTAGTATTTGGCACAATGGAATTACGCGCTTTTTATTATCCGCGGGCGCTTGACAATATGAATATCTGGAATCTTGTTTTTAATACCGCATTAAGATATAAATACAATAGTCAATTAGTAAGGAAACCAGATTTTGCCGTAGTTAACTAATACCACTTAAAAAAAAGTACCCTCTTTATTTTACAAACCTATTAAATTGCTTTTCTAAAATCACCAACATGAAAAAATTACTCGCATTTGTATTTCTTATCGGAATACTGAATACTCAAAAAAGTGCTGCACAAGACAACAAATCTAAACTTCCAAGTCCACCAGCAACAGTATCAGCTACTTTAGCATCCGGTGCTACTATCACTATTAATTACAGTCAGCCCGCAGTAAAAGGCCGTACCATCGGCAAAAATTTAGAGCCAATGGAAGGACAAGTATGGCGTACTGGAGCAAATGATGCTACCGTTTTTGAAACTAGTAAGGCTATTACAGTTGAAGGGAAAACATTAGCCGCAGGTAAATACGGTCTTTTTTCAATTGTTAAAAATGGTGAATGGACCATCATTTTCAATAAAACCTGGAAGCAATGGGGTGCATTTTCATACAAAGATTCAGATGACGTATTACGTGTTCAGGTAAAGGGAATTAAAGCAGCTAGTTTTTCAGAAAGAATGACATTTTTGATAGACAAATCAGGCAAAATATCACTTCTCTGGGGCGACAATCAAGTAAACTTTCAAACTAAATAAAATTTAATAGCTCTTTTCAAAAGCCAACCCTTGAGGTTGGCTTTTTCTTTTCTAAACCACAACCTTTAACTTAGGATCTTGTTATGTATTGAATAGCAGTCAATCAACTTCTGCAATTATAGTTATGGTACAAGCATATAATTTTTTGGCAAGCTGGCAATTATTCCCCGAGAAGTGTCAATTTCAATTTGGATTAGTTCCAAAATCTGGTAATTATAAAATTGAATCCATACATCTTGGGCATCGATTACTCATTAGTATCAACTGGGTAAGTATTGAAAATGAAGCCTTTTATAGTCAGTATGAAGTTGTTCCCGATGATGAAATGCGTCCATTCGAAAATCAAGAAATTGCAGATAGCATTAAAGCAGTTATTTTAAATGCGTCTACCATTCGTTGTTCTTTTTTTAAAGCAGAAAAAGAAATTCTGACCGTTACACATGAAATTTTATCAAATGGATATTTGCGCATCACACAGGATGGCTTTAATCAGGAAGCACAACCATTTAGTAATATAGAAATATACCACAAACAAATGAGTGTCCTACCCTATGCTTCTTCAGTTGGAAGTGTTGCGATTAGGCCAACAAAAGAAGGGGTTATTAAACACAAAGCTTTAAGTGCAATGGAAGATCAGACCAATATGCAGTTAAATCAAATAAGACAACAAATTGAATTACTCGCAAAACAAGCACAGGAAATAAGAAAAAGAAAGGAATTAAGTCTGATAATTTATGAAGCCAAATTAAGTTTCAAGCCTCAAATCGGACAAGTATATCATTTATATGAAAAAAGAGATAGTACCCACATACTATCCTTAGTGGCTCCTCAGGAATGGGGAGGTGCAGGACCCTATAAACAATTTCTTTCTTCCGTTCAGTTATTAGCAGACCATACCTGGATTGAAGTAGGTGCAGCACCTGCTTTTCAATAAAATACTAAGAAAGAACTCCATATAAACTTCCCCCTTTTTCAAAAAGTCTATTGATCTTATTTTCAATTGAAGGATCCTTTACAACTGGTGGTGCATGGTGTGGTTTAATGCGTGCATCAATAACCAAAGGACCATTACAACCCCAATGTTTATGTTTTATAAAAGCATCGATTCCGTGAATATCGTGGGATGGATTGCAGCGGGTATATGTTACCCATAAATAATTATTGAGATTAGCAGAAGTGAAATTTGCGTCGTCCGACAAAACAATTAAAACAATACCTTTTAGAAGATCCAGCTTTTCGCGTAATTGTGCGTTTAAAGATGCTATTTCAATTTCAGTTTGTTCTTCATCTTTATATTGCTGTGTTTCTAATATTAAAACACCGGGCATTGCTAATGAGGGTTTACTAAAACCATTCAACTCCTTTAAAATAGCTGGCACTTCATTAGCCAGTTTTCGAATAGGCTCGCCATAAGCGGCAAGCACAACTTTACTTCCAGTATTAATTCCGGTACCAGAATAATCTAATGTATCTATTGTTGTGTTGGTATAAAAATGAATATCTCTTGTAAGATCAATCCGCTCAAGAATGAATTGCATGAACCCAACAATATCATGTGTGGATAATTGATTGGTATCATCAGCAGTAATGAATAAAAATTTTGCAAGACTTAATTGACCTGTACCCAATACATGATTGGCAATGGTTAATAACTCTGCTGGTTGCTTTGTGGGTAAATAAGGAGTATACCTTTCACTTCCAATTGCTAATAATAAAGGATGCACCCCAGCTGCATCAACTGCGTGTACTTCTTTTAATCCCGGTACTTCTAATGGAATTGCGGCACCAGATATTTCGTGAATCAATTCTCCGAAACTTGTATCTTCCTGAGGTGGTCTTCCAACAACGGTAAAAGGCCAGATGGCATTTTTCTTAGCATAAACTTTATGCACCCGAAATACAGGAAAAGAGTGGGTTAAACTATAATAACCTAAGTGATCCCCAAAAGGTCCTTCGGGTTTATTATCACCCGGAAATACTTCGCCAGTAATTACAAAATCCGCATCCGTACTTATTCCAAAACCATCAGCATAGGCATATCTAAATCTTCTCCCTCCCAAAACTCCTGCAAATGTCATTTCACTGATCCCTTCTGGCAAAGGCATTACAGCAGCAACAGTATGTGCAGGTGGCCCTCCAACAAAACAACTTACTTTTAAAGGCAATCCTTTTTTATTTGCTTTGGTTTGATGCACCCCAATACCCCGATGCAATTGGTAGTGTAGCCCAATTTCTTTATTCGGAATATAGTCGTTGCCTGTCAATTGAATCCGATACATCCCAAGATTTGATTTCATGATGCCTGGTGCGTCAATATCTTCAGAATATACTTGTGGTAAAGTAACAAAAGCCCCACCATCCATAGGCCAATGCTGAATTAAGGGTAAATCAGTAATTTTTATTTCTTCATAAAAAATGGGTTGTTTGGAAGGATTCTTCCATGGCAAAGCCTTGATTGCGGCTAACCCCGTTTTAAAATTGTCAAGTGGATGTTTTAAAGCCTTCATGGGGTCACCCTTCACATCAATTAATTGTTGCACTAACTCCAGTGTATCCCTGAAAATGAATTTACTTCGCTCAATTGTTCCGAATATATTTGACGCCGCTCTAAACTTTGAACCTTTTACATTTTCAAATAATAAAGCCGGGCCCTTTGCTTCATATACACGCAAATGAATAGCGGCCATTTCGAGATAGGGATCAACTTCTTCCTTAATCCTTACTAGATGACCATGGGTTTCTAAATCAATTAAACAGGATTCCAAAGATTCGTAACTCATATCAATACAACAGTTCTTGATTCAAAAAGTTAAAATACATTACAAAGTTAGCTATTAATAAGACTTGTAGAATCTGTGTATCTTTGCAACATGACAAAATTGAGTGTAAACATCAACAAATTTGCTACCATCCGCAATAGCCGAGGTGGCAATAATCCGGATGTAGTAAAAGCTGCTGTTGACGCAGAACGTTTTGGTGCTAATGGAGTTACTGTTCATCCGCGACCGGATGAAAGACATATCCGTTATGAAGACGTTCGAGCTATTAGAAAAATTATTACAACAGAATTTAATATTGAGGGCAATCCCAGAGAACAGAAATTCATTGATTTGGTACTGGAAACAAAACCTCATCAAGTTACACTTGTTCCTGATGCACTTGGTCAGCTTACAAGCGATCATGGTTGGGATACCATTGCTAATAAGGATTACCTCATAGAGACTATCCATATTTTTAAAACAGCAGGCATACGTGTTTCTATTTTTGTAGACCCCATCGTTTCAATGGTGGAGGCGGCAGCAAAAACAGGCACAGATCGAATAGAATTATATACAGAAGGCTTTGCCACAGCTTTTGCAAAAGGAGAACGTGCCAATGCAATTGGGCATTATCTGGAAGCTGCAAAAAAAGCACATGAATTAGGTATGGGTGTTAATGCAGGACACGATCTTGATTTACAAAACCTTAAATTTTTTAAACATCATATACCTTGGTTAGATGAGGTAAGTATTGGTCACGCATTGGTTTGTGACGCTATTTATTTGGGTTATGAAAATGCCATACAAATGTACCAGCGTCAATTACAATACTAGTTTATGACTGCGATAAAAACTAGACTTAAAAATGTATTGGAAATAACTGTGGGTTCGGCTTTAATCAAACAAATGCATTTCAAGTTTGAGAGAACGATACACTATTTTCGAAATCAACTATATAAAAAAAAGAATCCTTCCTTTATTATTCCCCCGGATCGATGGCTTTTTGAAACATTTCAATTGAACTATCAGAAATATTTTGAAGATGGAAATATAGCAGCTAAAGAAATTTTAAATTGGACGCAGGATTTATTGCCAAAAGAAATGCCCACAATTCTTGATTGGGGTTGTGGTACAGGAAGAATAGTTCAGCACTTACATAGTTATCATCCTTACCTTTTATTGTATGGTGCTGATATTAATCGTGAGATGATTTCATGGAATCATCAAAATATTAAAGGTGTTCATTTTTCTCATATTTCAATTATTACACCCACTGATTATCCGGCCAATTATTTTGACCTGATTTATGGGATCTCTGTATTGACACATACCCCATCTAATCAGCAAATAGATTGGATTAATGAGATGAATCGTATCATCAAACCCTCAGGTATTTTGATGATTACAACAATGGGGTCATACTTTAATCAGCAATTGCTTACACAGGAGTTGAAACAGTTATCAGAACTTGGAATATTTGAGAAAGAATTTCAAGAAAAAGGAATAACTGCACCAGGTAATCGGAATTACTCCGTGTATGAGACCAGCGCATTTTTCGAAAAAATAATTTCTGAATATTTCAATATCATTCACTTATATGAAGGCCTATCATACCCTGAAAAATTCGGTGGACAAGATCTTTGGATCCTTCAAAAAAAATAGCCCCTGAATTTTCAGAGGCTATTTTTTTATTTCTCAATTTTTTCTATTTCTGCCAGCTTCTTATTTTTAAACTCTGGATCTTTTATCAATTTTTGAACTTCATCTAATTTCCCAATATAAATACTACGACCATGAGTGCCGATTATGATTTCGTTCTCGCGCGCCTGAGTAACAATGTCATGTACAGGCACTGCATATGGCAATCCTTTATTCCAAGACATAAAACTATCCCCTGCATCAATACTTACATACACACCTCCATCGGTACCTACATAAAGTAACCCATCCACTAAATGATCTTCTTTAATTACGTTGATTGGCTCATTGGGAAGTGTTTTTCCAATTTGTTTCCAGGTATTTCCATAATCTTCACTAACATACAAATAAGGAAGAAAATTATCATTTCTATATCCATTTAAACTTACATAGACTCTACTTTCCTGATAGGCACTTGCTATTACCCTGCTCACATATAAACCCTTTGGTAATTTTTTACTAATCAGTGTCCAGCTATATCCACCATCCTTGCTAATTTGAACATTACCATCATCAGTACCCACATAGATCAATCCAAATTTCAAAGGGCTTTCGCTTATTGTGGAAAGCGTTCCAAATGGCACATCTCCCTGAACAGGGTTGGTTGTTAAATCTTCACTAATTGCGGGTAAGCTATCCCCTTTATTAAATGACCTATGAAATTTATTAGAACCATAGTAAAGTATATCCTGATTATGTTTACTTAATAAAATGGGTGATTGCCAGTTAAATCTAAATTGAGGTTCTCCTAAATCATTAGATGGCTTGATATATTTATTCTCTTTAGAACCTAAAGACTGTCTAGAATAAGAACCGTATTGAGACCCACTGTAAATGGTTTTATTATCTCTTAGATCCACCTGAACCTGCATTCCATCACCACCATTAATTGATTGAAATGGATTATTGCCTGATTCATACCAACTATAATTTTCTTTGGTTGTACTTGAACCATACCAAGTTCCATTATCCTGAAGACCACCATATACATTATATGGTTTGGCATTATCTACCGCGATATTATAAAACTGACCAACAGCTGGGGTGTTAGCTTTAAACCAATGCGCCCCATCATCATAAGAGATATTACAACCGCCATCATTTCCATTAATGATATGACTATCTTTTGCAGGATCAATCCATATTGAATGATGATCAGAGTGCACATGTTCTTTACTAATATTCTGAAAAGACTTTCCACCATCGACACTCATCATCACATTAAGCCCAGTGATAAATACTTTATTCTCATTAGTAGGGCTTACAAATATTTTACCAAAATAATATCCATATGTGCTATAAAAAAAGCCTGGAATAGAATTGTCACTTACCTTTTTCCAACTTTGTCCGTTATTTTCACTTCTATAAACCTCGCAACCCGTGATAGGTGTTTCCGTCATTGCAGTATTGGCATCAAATAAATAGTCCCAAATACAACTTGGTTTTAATTTATCAGTTTTTACAAAATCTTTTAAAACTGAGGCTGTGTATTTAGCAGGAATTCCACTTCTTCTTGAACTAGTAAATGCGCCTAATTTCCTATCATCCAACGCCAAAAATTGTTCTTTGTTTAAATTTTTAAAATCCTGTATTGTATATTTTGAGGTATCTGTATTTTTCTTAGCAGTATCAGGAAGATGAATTTGATTATCTAAAACAGCATACACCACATTTGGATTTTTGGGAGAAATAGCTAACCCAATACGACCAACTGCCTCCCCTGTTGGAAAGCCACTTCCTTCCGTAGAAATAAGTGTCCAATTATTTCCACCATCTAAACTTTTATATATGCCACTTGTTTTACCACTTTCTTCAAAATTCCAAGCAGTTCTGGTTCTGTACCACATTGCAGCATAAAGCTCATCAGGATTTTTTGGATTAATTTCTATATCAACTGCACCAGTTTTATCATCAATGGCTAAAGTTTGTTGCCAACTTTTACCACCATCAGTAGTTTTGTAAACGCCTCGTTCTTTATTAAAAGAAAACAAATGGCCTAATGCTGCAACCCATATCGTATTTGGGTCCGTAGGATGCAATTGAATTTTTCCGATATGTTGACTTTCAGGCAATCCTAAATAATCCCAATGCTTTCCATTGTCAGTTGATTTATACATCCCATTTCCCGCATAGGAAGAACGGCTACTGTTCACCTCACCGGTACCAACCCATATAATTTTTGCAGGCCAGTTTACAGCGATATCCCCAATTGTTAAGGTTGATTCAGAATCAAAAATGGAGGTAAAACTTTGGCCGTTGTTGTTGGTATACCAAACCCCACCTGAAGCGTATGCAACATAGAATTCAGTAGGATCAGTTGGATTTGCATCAATATCAACTACCCTACCACTCATTACAGAAGGACCAATATTTCTAAAAGGTATTTGATTAACCAGCGAGTTTTTCAAAAGGGCCTTTTTCTGATCACTTGTTTTTAATCTATCAGCTGCTGATGTAGGCTTTACTTGGGCATTGCTATTAAATGTTAAAAAAAACATTAATGCAAACGTTAATTTTCTCATGCACATTTTAATTTATGTTAAATTCGAAGGACTAATTTAGTCATAATGCGCCTGTTTTTACTACCATTAATCCTATTAATTTATTCTGGCAGTTGGAGTCAGTGCAAAACCTATAAAATAAGTGCGAAAGGTGATACTTTAAATTGTACAGATGTATCAGGTATCAAACGTGGTACATGGGTTGTACATGTAAATCCATTGAGGGGTGCACCTGGTTATGAAGAAGAAGGAAATTTTGTGAATGATAAAAAAGAAGGGCCATGGAGAACATTTAATTTGATGGGCGACTTACTGGCGATTGAAAATTTTCGCTGGGGTAATAAAAATGGCAAATGCCAGTATTTTAATTTAATGGGATTGGAACATGAAGAAAGCTGGATGGCATTGAATCCTTTAAAGCCAATCGACACTATTGATGTACAAGACCCTAAATATTTAGAAGGGCATAAAGTTGACAGGGTTATCATTGTAAACGATGGCCATTCATTGAAACATGGAACCTGGAAATATTATAATCCCGGATATGGCAATTTAATCAAGGTTGAAAACTATTTATTGGATGAATTGCAAACTGAAGATCGTCAAATGAACGATATACTTACTGTTTTTGATGGGGTAGATAGTACAAAAGAAACTAAGTTAAAGCCCGCAGAGAAGCCGAAGGGTAAGCCCAAAGAAGTTGAGGATTTTGAAAAAAAGAATAAAAACAAGAAAAAAATCACCATAAGAGACGGAAAAACGGGGTAAAATACATTATATAAGCAACCAAAATTATCATATCCACGTAATGCAATCAGAGAAGATTCGTTATTGGAAAACAAATTGCATCATACCAGTTATTTAAGAAAATTGCCCCAGGAACTACACGAAATAACTAGCCTGATAAAAGGTTGTTGCCAAAACAACCGGAATAGCCAAAGGGATTTATACCAATGGCTACATGGTTATGCGCTTAAAATAAGCTTCCGATATATTAGTAATTTAAATGAAGCTGAGGAATTAGTAAGTGAGTCTTTTGTAAAACTTTTCAAAAATATTCAGCAATTTAATTTCAACCTTCAAAGCGATCCTGAAGCATTGTTGAAAGGTTGGTTTAAAAGAATAGTAGTAAATACCTGCATCGACCATTTGAGAAAAACACAGCTAAAACTAGTGAGTTACGATGTTCATCCAGATAAAGACTTTCAAGTCGACGCTCAAGAAAGTGGACTAGATAAAATTTCTTATCAAGAAATCATTGAA
This sequence comes from Bacteroidota bacterium, assembly GCA_037139075.1. GTDB lineage: Bacteria > Bacteroidota > Bacteroidia > Chitinophagales > Chitinophagaceae > Sediminibacterium. The sequence goes on along the minus strand of JBAXHC010000020.1, from coordinate 24,048 downwards.
TCAATTCGGCAATTATCACCGGTTTATAGAACAGTTTTTAATCTGTTTGTGATTGAAGGGTTTAGTCACGATGAAATTGCGGAACAATTGAAAATTAGTGTAGGAGCTTCAAAATCGAATTTGTCGAAAGCAAGGCAAAATCTCAGAAAATTGATCAAGGACAAAAAAGAGTATAAACGATATGCATAGTTTTGATGACGAAAAGGAGTTGGATCAATTATCCAAAATAGCAGCTGAAGCAATTGATGCTCCAAGTGCTGCTAATTGGGAAAAGATGCAGCGAACCCTTGATAAAGAGCTCCCACTTCAGAAAAAAAGAAGAGGTGGTTTTGTTTGGTGGTTTTTGCCTACCCTATTGGTTGCTGGGCTGGGTTATTATTGGTTAAGCTCATCAAATAAACAAGTCAGCATAAACCATATCGACAATGAATTGAAATACAGCAAAGATCAAACAACAAAAATAACAAGTCCGGAAATAAATCCGTCCACCCCATTGATAAAGGGTAATGCAAATGAGCCAATCGAAATTATAGCGCATAAACAAGTAGAGAATAATCCTACCAATGAAAATCAGGTAATTCCTGTATTAGTGGAAACAAAAACCACTTTCACTAACAACACCTGTTGTGCAGTAACAGCAGAAACCACAAAAACTATTCAAACTATTTCTGATGATTCTGTGGGACAATCTTTGACAAAAAAGCCAATCGAAATAACTCCAGCAAATCAGAATACAAATAGTGTTAGTAATCCAATACAAAAAAAGGCAATTCGTAATAATGGATTCTTTATTGGCTTAATTGGTGGCTTCGATGCAAGTACAGTAAAATTCAATTATGCTTCCAATGTGGGATATAATATTGGAGGCAGTTTAGGGTATCGTTTTAATAATCATTGGTCAGTTCAAACAGGAGCTATTTATACACAAAAAAATTACAAATTAAAAGGTCAGGATTTTCATCCGCCAAAAGGAAGCTGGATTAGTTATTTTGAAATTGAAACTGTTGATGGATATTGTAAAATGTGGGATGTTCCGATTATTGCTACTTACCATTTTACAGGAAACTCAAATGGAAATACTTTTTTAAGTGTAGGTGCCTCTTCTTATTTTATGAAGAATGAAAATTACAACTACTTATATTTTTATAATAATCAATATTATACCAGAACAAATAATTATACATCAACCGACCAGCATCTTTTGGGATTATTACATATTTCTGCGGGCATAGAAAGACCAATCGGGAAAAACATTACAAGTATTATTGAGCCATATGCAAAAATCCCTTTATCAGGAGTAGGTTTTGGTAGTATTCAACTGAGTAGTTTTGGTTTAAATTTTTCTATACAGTACAAGCAACCCAAAAAGTAAATATCTCGTTTTCATCATAAACCATAATTAAATCGATGAAAACAAAACAGCTAAAACTATTTATCAATACAGCTGCAGTATTGATTTCCTTTTTTATATTATTAATCGCTTGTAGCAAAGGTGGTAGCTCCCCCACAACGCCTACCACCCCACCTACGCCCACACCAACAGATCCATGTGCAGGCAAAACAATTACTGTAACTGGGGCAGTAACAGTAGTTGATGCATGCAGTGGTGCAAAGGTTTCAGTATCTGCATCCGGAAGTACCGGTTTCACATATAGTATTGATGGCGGAAGTTTTGGTGCATCGAGCGACTTCAGTAATGTAACTGTGGGAGATCATACCATCTCAGTAAAGGATGGTGCGGGTTGCACACAATCAGGGAAAGTAACTGTTACACAAGTTGCTGCTGGACCATTTTTCGCAGCTGTTAAAACACTCATTCAAGCCCAATGTGTAAGTTGTCATTCAGGAGCTGGTGCAAGTGCTGGAAAAGACTGGAGCAACGATTGTTTGGTAATAGCAAACAAAGCATTAATAAAACAAAGAACTGTTGATGGAACACCAACTTTTATGCCTCAGGGTGGAAAATTGAGTGCAGCAGATATGAAGATAATTACTGACTGGGTTAATGCAGGTGGCAGATACAGCGATTAGGGGCAATCGTTTTAAATCGGCCTGTATTCTCAAAAAGCAACTCTTAATGGGTTGCTTTTATTTTTTAAAAGTAGTATCAAAATATTTTGTTACAATAAAAAATAAAGTCACTTGAAATTAATCAAGTGACTTTAATATTCAAGAAAATATTCTTTTAAAAAATCTATTATTTCTTGTTTTCCATTGCTTTCTGCATTGGGTTGATGCCTGTGCTTTGACCTCTACCTGCACCAGCTCTGGCTTTAAAGATGGCAAATTTACTAGGCTCACTAGATTCTAATTTAGGCCAGGTATTATTAGACTCATCGATATCAGCTGTTTCACGATTAGGATCTAATTTAATTCCCGTTGCTTTTTTAGTAGTAATGAAAAGTTTGGTTACTTTATTTTCATTTAGGCGCCAAACCTGTGCTGGTATCCTTTCTACTTGTTTGCTTCCATCTTCAAAAGTAAATTCAACAATTAAAGGCATCACCAATCCACCTTTATTTGAAAATGTGATTTCATATAAATTCACATTCGCATATTTTGCTTTGGTTGCATCATCTAAGGCTTCTGGAGTATTATTTGGAGGTGTTACTTTGTATTTAGTAGTGTCATAAGGTTCGAAACCTCTTGTATATCTCCAATAGAAATCTCTTAGAGTAGTATCGGCATCTACTAAGAATACTATATTCTTATCCGCTCTATTTCTTTGTTTTGATAGGTCGTCAGTGGTATATAAAGGTTTAGCTAGAGAAACCAATCCTGTTGAAGGTGCAGCTCCTCCTCTTCCACCCATCATCATAGCAGTTGCTGCTTGATTAGGATCATATACTCCATGTTTAACGGTATCGATTGCTATATCACATGGTTCAATTCCATAGAACCAGCCTCTCCAGAACCAATCCAAATCTTCTGCGCTAGCATCTTCCATTGTGCGGAAAAGATCTGCAGGTGTTGGATGTTTAAATGCCCAACGACGTGCATACTCTTTAAAGCTATAGTCAAATAATTCGCGTCCCATGATTGTTTCGCGTAAAATATTTAAACCAGTAGCAGGTTTGGTGTATGCATTTGGTCCGAACATTACAATGTTTTCACTATTGGTCATGATTGGTTCCAATTGCTCTTTTGGAAGGCGCATATAATCAGCTATTTGATATGCAGCACCTTTACCTCTTGAAGGATATTTATTATCATATAATTCTTCAGTCAAATACTCCACAAAAGAATTCAATCCTTCGTCCATCCAGCTCCACTGACGTTCATCGCTATTCACAATCATTGGGAAGAAGTTATGGCCCACTTCGTGAATAATTACACCCAACATGCTCAACTTAGTTGATTCACTATAAGAACCATCTTTCTCAGTACGACCGTTATTGAAACAGATCATTGGGTATTCCATTCCATTTGCAGCTTCAATACTTTGGGCCACAGGATAAGGATATGGAATAGAGAATTTAGAATATGATTTAATGGTATGTGCTACTACTTTGGTAGAAAACTTACGATACAAGCCATAAGCTTCTTTTGGATAGCCACTCATACACATCACTTTCTTTCCTTCTACATATGCAGGCATGGCATCCCAAATCATTTTACGAGATGTAGTCCAAGCAAAGTCGCGTACATTATCTGCTTTGAAAATCCAGGTTTTCTTAGCGGTACTTTTATTCTTTTCTGCATTTTTTGCTTCATCTAAAGTAACAATCTCTACTGGCTCTTTCGCATTGTTTGCTTGTGTCCATCTAGCTAATTGTGCAGGTGATAAAACTTGTGCATAGTTCTGACCTTCACCAGTACTCAAAATAGTATGATCCGCAGGAACAGTCATTGACACATTATAGTTTCCGAAAGTCAAAGCAAATTCTCCACGGCCAGTAAACTGGTGGTTCTGCCAACCTTGAAAATCACTATACACACACAAACGTGGGTACCATTGTGCCATTGTAAAAAATGCATTGCCATCTTCTGGGAATAATTCATATCCGCCACGACCGCCCAACACCATTCTGTTTGAAATTTTATAATGCCAATCAACATTAAAAACAAATTTCTGCCCCGGCTTTAATGCAGAAGGCAAATCAACACGCATCATCGTTTTGTTGATCGTATATTTTAATGTTTTTCCAGTTACATCAGTTAATTTAGTAATGATGTCACCGTAACCATTATCCTTGCTAGCATCAAGTAAGTTTTCAACCTGAGTGGTAGATAATTGTTTACCCATAGTAGATGAAGTTTGATAACCAGCATTATTTACAGTGCTGTGCTCATTCTCATCTAATTGTAACCACAAATAAGTTAATACATCAGGAGAGTTATTAAAGTAAGTAACCGTTTCACTTCCCTTCAAAGTATAATTGGGTTCGTCCAACTCACATTTGATGTTGTAGTCAACCCTTTGTTGCCAATATTTGGTTCCTGGGGCTCCACTTGCAGTTCTATATTCATTTGGGGTAGGTAGAATAGTACCTAACTGTTCGAACTTGTTTCCGTGGTTCGATGTTGGGTTATTTTTGATGTCTTGTGCCTGCAAATTGCAAACAAGAATCAAAAGCAATCCCAGAAATCCTAATTTTCTCATAGCTGTATAGTTTAAAAAATTATAAACTGTGTAATCGATCCAACGCCATATTCAACGCAAACGCAAATACGGCGGCACTAATAAATAACAAATATTCCCTTCTATTAATTTTTATCAGTCCTACTAATATAAACGATAAAATTAAAATGATGAATACTATTAGAATTTGACCCAATTCCAGGCCAATATTAAAAGCCAGTAGTTGAGATATAATATTCTGATCTCGTCCTAAAATACTTTTCAAATAGCTACTAAACCCTAACCCGTGAATCAGCCCAAAAAATAGGGCCATAAAATAAATAGGTGGAAATTTTGTTTTAAAGACAAATTTTTTCACAAACAAGTTACTAAAAGCTGTAATTAAAATGGTTACAGGAATTAGAAATTCAATCCAGCTAACAGAATAGGATACAATATGTAGCACACTCAAAGCCAGGGTTATACTATGTCCAATAGTAAATGCAGTAACCAGAACCAATATCTTTTTCCAATCTGCGAATTGATATCGAATAGTTAGCGCTATGATAAAGAGAATATGATCGCTTGTTGGGATACTGGCAAGTTGATGAAGTAGGGAAGCATTTCCTCTCCAATTTGCGATGTGCTGAAACCCAGTTTCCAAATAAAGTCTAAAATCATTCATATCGGAAGTTTCAAATTAATGATGACATTTGTAGCGAAAAAAAAATAATGTTGAATGGTAAATAGTATGGTTCAATGGCTTACGGTGGCATTCATTTCAATGTTTCATCCTTTTTATGTTTCAGTTATAGATATTAATCATAATACTAAAGCTGGTTCATTAGAAATAAGTATTCGAGTATTCACACCCGATTTAGAACAGACTTTACAAAAGTACAGCAACACAAAAATAGATATTGCCAATTCGAAAGATAATACTTTACTAGATAAACAGATTAGTACTTATATCAATCAAAAAATTCAGTTTAAGGTAAATGGCCAATCAGCTAATATAATTTATATAGGCCATGAAATTCAAAATGAAAGTGTATGGATATATGCTGAAATCGCTAAAGTTACACAGCTCAAAAAATTAGATATTAACTGCAATTTATTATACGATTATAAAGATCTACAGAGTAATATATTTCACGTCAAATCAAACGGAAATGAAAAGAGCTTTAAGCTCGACTATCCCAAATCGATAACTAGTTTTGAATTTTGAGAGGCTCCTCATAGAAGTTTGGTGCCCCAGCTTGAAAGCCTGGGTTAACATTTTTCTTTGGGCTTTAGATTAGTGAAACCAACACTTTATCAATACGGTGATTATCCATATCAACTACTTCGAATTTAAAGATCTTCCAAGTCAGCTTTTCGCCAGTATGTGGAATTTTCTCAATCTCATGAATGATAAAACCAGCAAGGGTATCGAACTCCTGATCGCCTTCTTTCATCCATTCTGCCTTATCAAAATGTGATAGAAAATCATAAAATGGAATTTGAGCATCGATTAAAAATGATCCATCTTCTCTTGATACAATTTCAAATGATTCGTCCTCAGGCTGAGGTATATCCCCTACTATAGCTTCTAAGATATCATTTAGCGTTATCAATCCTAACACAGTACCATATTCATCAACAATAAAACAATGATGAATTTTTGTTTGTTTAAATTTTTCTAAAACCTGATAAGCCGTATTGTTTTCGGGCACATACATCGCGGGTTTCATGATGTTCTTTACTAAAAAGTTATCATCAGAAATGATGAAATCTTTTATAGAAATGACGCCCACAATTCGGTCAACTTCTCCTTCACAAACCGGATAAATCGAATGTACCACTTCACCCATGATCAGTTTGATTTCAGCAACTGTTTTGCTATGATCAATCCATACAATATCACTCCGATGTGTCATCAAAGATGTTATATTCCGATCTCCTAAATGAAAGACTCTTTCAATGATTTCTTGTTCTGCTTCTTCAATAGCACCATGCTCCGTACCTTCACTTATAATCGCTTTGATTTCTTCTTCAGTAACCTGATTTTCGTTTGTTTGCACATTAAACAAGCGAACAATTAAATTAGAAGAACCCATCAAGAACCAAACAAAAGGATGGGTTATCCAAGAAATAATACTCATAGGACCCGCTGCTTTCTTGGCTATACCCTCAGGATCACTAAGTCCAAGACGTTTAGGAACTAATTCTCCCAATACTAATGACAAATATGTAATAACAATTAAGATGATAACAGTAGCCAGTGAACTGCTATAGGGTTTCAAAAGGTCTAAATTTGCTAACCATTCCTGTAAGGGCTTTTTAAAACTGTCTCCTGAATAGATTCCCGTTAAAATACCAATCAGCGTGATTCCGATTTGTACTGTAGATAAAAAAGAATCAGGATTATTAGCAAGTTCCAATGCTTTTTCAGCATCTAAATCCCCTTTTTGGGATTGAGCTTCTAGTCGGGCTTTTCGCGCAGATACCAATGCAATCTCCGCCATGGAGAACATGCCATTAAGTAAAATAAGTCCTAAAATGATAAAAACTTCTGTCATGGGATGCTCCAAATCTAATGAATTGCAATGAATTTAAGGTTTCCCATCCAAATCAACAATGGCATAATAAGGCAATGCCTTATCTCTGGTAGTTGGATTTAAAAACTCGGGGGTTAACATACTTACAGAAAAATTGGGGCCCTTATGCAACAGTTTTAAATTTGGAAATTTTATTTTAAGTGATTGAATACTATCTGAAGATGCAATCAAAATATCAGTTACAGTAGCATTTGAACTTGTATATCTGTGTTCAAAAATATGTTGTCCATAAAAGTGTAATGCTCGGCTATCGAGTGGACCATACACATATATATTATTTTTCTGCAAACCCGATTCATTAATATAATCAGCAGCCATATTACCCATTTGATACTTCAATAAATTGGGATAAAAATTGCTACTCAACAAAAAATTGACGGATATTACTGTATAAAAACAAAGTACTAATATAGAAGGAACCGGGACCCATTTCCGAGCAAAAAACAATAAAACAATATAAAATACTGCGCCTAAAATAGATAAGCCTACTATATAAATACTAACTTCTTTAAATGGAATACGCATAGCTACAATGGCGAGTGTCCATAATAGGGCAAACATGAAAAGATGAAATAATTGCAATACGGTTTTTAAAATTCTGAATTCTTTGGTGAAGAATAGTTGATGAAGAAATACCGCCGTAACTATTGAAGCCAAAGGAAATACAACAAATATATAATGCGGCAACTGGGCCTGACTTCTTGCCAATACACAATAAGTTAATACAAATCCACCCACACTAACCCATTCTTGATTTTGTCTTAACCAAAATCTGCTTGCAATAATATCACGAAACCGAATGAGTAGTGCCACTAAAAAAAACAAGATCCAGGGAAGAAAACTCCAGAGCATATTTTCCAGAAGAAATGTAAAATAACTCATTTCATGAAAAACATTTTCACCTGTATACCTTCCAAAACTCTGAGTCCAGTAATAGAATCTTAAACCAGATTTAATAGAAACTCCATAAATGATTTTTCCAGGATGTAAATCGTATTGCTGATATAATCCGATACTCATTGGAATTAATAAAATGGCGATAATTAATAGCCCTATCAAGTATTCCCATCTAAAAAATTGTTTCCATTCCCTTCTTAAAATAAAATGTGGTACAAAAGCGAGAATAGGAACAATTAATGCAATAGGACCTTTTGTCATCATTCCTCCAGCAATTGCAACAAATGCCACCACAAAATATTTCCATTTCCCTGTTTCGAACCAGGCCGCTAACTGCCAGATGCTTAAAATAACCCAGCCCATTAGCATCGTATCGCAACGAACATCATGTGTAATTAAAAAGATAGCCTGAGAAGTGGCTAGCACCATGGCACTGAGTTGTGCAATTGTTTTTTGATAGTATAAAAGAGTAAATCGATACGTAGAATACACAGAAAGGATTGCAAAGAACAACGATGGTAATCGGTAGGCCCAATCGTGTATTCCAAAAATCTTCAAACTGAAAGCTGAAAGCCAAAAAAGCATCGGCGGCTTATCTAAATAATCTTTCCCATTTTCAAATATTTGCAAAAAACTATTTCTTTCCAACATTTCACGACTAATCAATGCATACTGTGCAGCATCAATGTCCATTAAAGGAATACATATCATTCCAGTTATACAAACTATTAAACTGAAAAAAAGTACTCCATAAAAAAAACGATTCGGAATCATACTGATGTATTTATAATTCAGATAAAATTGGTCCGACTTTTCGTAAACAGATTTGTGCAGTGGCATAGCCGATTGTTGAACCAACAATCGAGCCAAAAATAATATCCAAAGGGTAATGTACTCCTACATATACCTGTGCATAGCTGATGGTAGCAGCCCAAATAAAAAACAAAAAACTCCATTTTTTCAATACCTCCCTTAACGTTATAAAGACATAAACTGCAAACCCAAAGTGGTTGGTAGCATGAGAAGAGATAAAACTGTATCCACCTGAACAATGTCCTAATAATAGACGTACCTGACTCATTAATATTGGATCATTGCAGGGTCTTGGCCTTTCGAAAAATGGTTTAATTAAACTGCTACTAATTTGATCAGTTAGTACCAAGGTTAGTATTGCTCCAAGTATCCAAAAAAATGATTTGTTCTTGAAATTTAAAACTGAGAACACTATTAAAAAAACATAAAGAGGCACCCAGGTATTTGCGTTTCTCCAAAGGGGTAATACATTATCAAAAAATGGATTTGTAAAAACCGTATTGAGTTGCAAAAACAAAGCAGTGTCCCAGGCATTCAGCCATTGCCATACTTGCTGCAGAAAACTATTCATAAATACCATATCGTGCATCATTTATCAGTTTATTCACATAAAGCAACTAAAACTTCTTTTGAGCAATAATAATAAGTCTCGGAGAATTGTGTAAATCGTAATTTCCTAATAAATAGTCGCCAAACACTTCTTTAATTTGAAGATGTTGATACGATAACATTTCTGTAAAATCACCTAATGAAAATTTAGCTACTCTTTCTGTGTAAAGGTGTTTAGGGTTTTTATTCTTACTATCTGTAATTTGAATCTGTTTAAAAAAATGCCCTTCATCATTCCATTTACTAATATGAAATTGAATGTCTTCCACTGTCTTGATAAGTTTTGACTCCTGTGTTTTCTCAGCAAAATGAACATTCAAGTAATCAATAATAAGAAACCCGCCTGGCTTTAAGCTTTGTGCCATCGTTCTAATGGCGTTATCATGTTCTCTTCTGGTTCTGAAATACCCGAAACTGGTGAACATATTAAAAGCAAAATCGTAATAATTAATCCAGAATGGCAAACGCATATCATGGGTATAAAAATGGAGGTTATCCGATTCTTGAACCATTGCTTCTTCAATCGACTCTTCCGAAAGGTCAATTCCGGTTACATCAAATCCATAATCTGCCAATGCCTTGCTATGTCTACCCTTGCCACAAGCCACATCCAACATGGTAGCACCTGATGCTGGATGTAAATGAGAGATAAGCTTTTGAATAAAGTCTAGCGCTTCCTGATCATCCCTATTTTGATATAATAAGTGATAGTAATGTGAATTGAACCAATCTTTAAACCACGACTGCTGCATAAACCCGCTTTAGGCACAAAAATAGGATTCCGAATCAAAGAATAATTTGAATTATGTTTGCAGTGAGCAAAACAATCGAATTAATGGCATTAATTAAGAGTATTTCGGGGATTCGGGGAACCATTGGCGGCAAGCCAGGCAACACTTTGAGCCCTTTGGATGTAGTGAGATTCACTGCCGCTTATGGCACATGGCTAAAAACGGAAAAAGTTGATAAATCAGTTGCCGGCAACCCAAAAGTGGTAATTGGCCGTGATGGTAGGATCAGTGGAGCAATGGTACAAAGACTAGTAATCAGCACTTTGAATGCACTAGCTATTGATGTAATTGACCTTGGACTTAGTACTACTCCAACCGTTGAAATGGCGGTTGTATTTGAAAAAGCTTCTGGTGGTATTATTTTAACCGCAAGCCATAATCCAAAAGAATGGAACGCTTTAAAATTGCTAAATAATGATGGAGAATTTATAAGCGGTGATGACGGAGCTAAAATTTTACAAATTGCAGAAGCAGAAGATTTCAATTTTGCTGGTGTAGATGAACTAGGAACTTATACAGAAGATCATCATGCATTGCAAAAGCATATTGATGCGGTTATTAATTATCCATTAGTTGACAAGGCCGCCATTAAAAATGCAAATTTCAAAATTGTATTAGATGCTATTAACAGCACTGGTGCTACTGCTGTTCCTGCATTATTGAAAGCACTTGGACTTACCGATATCATAGTTTTAAATGGAGAAGTAAATGGACAATTTGCCCATAATCCAGAACCTTTGCCAGAGCATTTAAATGAACTTTGTAATGAAGTGAATAAATCAAATGCTGATTTGGGAATCGCAGTTGATCCTGATGTAGACAGACTTTGTTTTGTATGTGAAGATGGATCATTGTTTGGTGAAGAGTATACTTTGGTAGCTGTTGCAGATTATATTCTTAAAAACAGAAAAGGAAATACGGTAAGCAACCTATCATCTACCAGAGCGCTGCGTGATGTAACAGAAAAACATGGAGGGGTTTATTTTCCAAGTGCTGTAGGAGAAGTAAACGTAGTAAATAAAATGAAAGAAGTGAATGCTGTAATAGGTGGTGAAGGCAATGGAGGTATCATTGTACCTGATCTGCACTACGGCAGAGACGCTTTGATTGGTATTGCTCTATTTTTAACGCATCTTGCAAAAGAGAAAAAAACGATCAAACAATTACGCAATACTTACCCTGATTATTTTATTAGTAAAAATAAAATAGAACTTAATGAAGGGGTTAATTTAAAAGAGATTTTTGCAATCATTGAACACAAATACAAAAAACAACCAATCAATACGGTTGATGGATTGAAAATAGAATTTGATAATGACTGGGTTCATTTAAGACCCAGCAATACAGAGCCTATCATTCGTATTTATGCTGAAAGTAATTTTCAAAATACAGCTGCTAATATTGCAAAAAGATTAATGCAGGATATTAACGAAGCCCAATAAGTTTTTGGGCGAATGAAATTAAATAAGAGTTGACCTAAGAGGTCCTGCCATGCAGGATTTCTTTATTTAATACCAATTATGGAAAGAATTTATTTAGATAATGCGGCAACCACTGCTATGGACCCTCTGGTTCTTGAAGCTATGATGCCCTATCTTACAAATCGTTTTGGAAATCCATCTTCCATTTATAGCTATGGCAGAGAAAGTCGAATGGGAATCGAAAATGCCAGAAAATCTGTAGCAAAATTATTACATGCACATCCAGCTGAAATATTTTTTACAAGCGGGGGAACGGAAAGTAGCAATACAGCTATCACAGCAGCAGTTAGAGATCTTGGTTGTAAACATATTATCTCTTCGAAAATTGAACACCATGCAACTTTGCATACCATTGATTATCTACACCGCAACGGAGAAGCATCATTGAGTTATGTACAGGTTTTGGAGAATGGTCATATTGATTTGAATGATTTAGAATTACTATTACAGAAAAGTTCGGAAAAGTGCCTAGTTACACTCATGCATGCAAATAATGAAATAGGCAATATTACCAATCTTCATATCATTGGTACTCTCTGCAAAAAATATGATGCAATATTTCATAGTGATACGGTACAAACTGTTGGACACTTCCCATTTGATCTTCGTAATACGCCAGTGGATTTCATAACAGGCTCGAGTCATAAATTTCATGGTCCAAAGGGCGTTGGCATTTTATATATTAATGAAAATATAAAAATTAAGCCCTTCATTAATGGGGGCAGTCAAGAAAGAAATATGCGTGCCGGTACCGAAAATTTATACGGTATTATTGGATTTGCAAAAGCTTTAGAAATAGCTTCTGAAAACCACGAATCAGACATGAAAGTAATTCAAGGCCTTAAGAATTACATGAAGGAATCCCTTGAAAAAAACATTAATGGAACAAGTTTCAATGGTGATCCTACTGGAAGTTCTTTATATGCAGTTTTAAGTGTTAATTTTCAAAAGACCGACAAAAGCGAAATGCTATTGTTCAATTTAGACATCAACAATATTTGCGCAAGTGGCGGAAGCGCTTGTACAAGTGGAGCAGATCAGGGTTCTCATGTGATTAGAGCATTGAATAATGATCCTACCAAAGTAACTGTACGTTTTTCATTTAGCAAATACAATACAACTTCTGAAATTGATCAGGTTATTGAAAAGCTTAAAGAAATAATCTAATTAAAAATATTATAAAAGTTATACAAATAAACATCCATGAAATTAATCAAAATAATTGCCGCTATCACTTGCATAGTTTTAATTTTTTCCTGTAGTTCTTCAAAACAAGATGTGATTGGTTTTTGGGTTAATAGTAAGAAGTCCGTACTAGGTGCAAAGCGTAGCATGTTCATCATGGTATTAGCGCAAGATTTGAATGCTAGAAATGTAGTGGAAACAGACTTAAAAGCTGCAGCAGAAAAAAGAGGTATTAAAGTATACACGAGTATCGAAACTCTTGGAGCTATGAACGTAGGTAAGAATTTCCCTGCGGATGCCATTTTAACTAAAGTGAAAGAATTACAATTAGAAACAATTTTCACAGTGGCGTTAAAAGATGTAAAAACTGAAAGTCATTATGTACAATCTTCACAGAGCTTTTATAATCCAATGAGTAATTATGGCTATTATGGAAACTTTGGAAGTTATTACGGAAATTATTGGGCTCCAGGTATGGGCATGGGTATTGCCGCACCGGGTGTTGTAATGAGTACAGGAATGTCAACTTATACACCAGGTTATACTAAAGAGAAAAAGACTTTTTATATAGAAAGCAACTTATACGAAACTGCTACTCAAGAACTATTACTTTCAATGCAATCAAAAGCAGTTGATCCAGAAACCATTAATAAAGCGAGTAAGCAGTTTACCGAAAAATTGGTGAAAGAATTAAACGCAGAAATCAAGCTGCGCAAATAATAAGCGGATCATTTTCGAGATACGATAAATGTCTAATATAAAAATTGGCAACTGATTGAGGCTTCATACAAGGCTGTAATTTTAAGTATGCAATACATATTAGATTTAGTTGGCAATACGCCACTCGTTGCACTTAAAAACATTACTACTAATAAGAATGTAACGATCTATGCAAAGCTTGAAGGTAACAACCCAGGCGGCAGTGTAAAAGATCGAGCAGCCTATGGAATGATTAAAGGCGCCATTGATCGGGGTGAAATTAAAGAAGGAATTACATTAATTGAAGCCACAAGTGGTAACACTGGTATAGCCTTAGCAATGATTGCCAGCCTTTTTAAAGTTCCTATTGAATTGGTAATGCCAGAAGATGCCACAAGAGAAAGGGTCTTAACCATGCAAGCATTTGGTGCAAAAGTGATCCTGACTCCGAAAGAAGGCTCCATGGAATCAGCAATAGACTATGCCAACAGGCAAGTAGCAAAAGGGGGATATCTGATGCTGAATCAGTTCGGGAACCCCGACAATCCTGGAATACATTATAAAACCACTGGCCCAGAAATCTGGAAAGATACCCAGCATAAAGTTACTCACTTCGTTTCCTCAATGGGTACCACAGGCACAATCATGGGTGTTTCAAGATATTTAAAAGAACAAAATCCAGATATTCAAATTGTAGGATGCCAGCCAACCGACGGTTCTAAAATACCCGGTATTCGAAAATGGCCTGAAGCCTACCTGCCTACTATTTTCGATAAACATAGAGTGGATAGAGTGATCGAAATTGACGAAAAAGATGCAAGAATCATGAGTAAAAGATTGGCACGTGAAGAAGCCATATTTAGTGGTATGAGCAGTGGCGGTGCAGTACACGCTGCAATAGAATTATCAAAAGAATTAAGTTCAGGAGTGATTGTTTGTATCATTTGTGATAGAGGCGACCGATATCTTTCTTCTGATTTATTTGATTAATTTTTGTTTCGATTCCCCAAGCCATATCAGACTGTTTAATATAAATCGGTTTTGCATTTCAGATGAAAAGCTGGATGACAAAGTTTGATTTGTTCCTCCATCATAATCCATATCGTTGTGCCCGATATTAAAATAAAGCATCCGATATTTTTTGTTGGTCCATGCTATAGGGTAATCGCCCGAATGCCATATTTCATAGGGTTTAGGACCTGTTCCGAGTGGAAAACTACTGCTATCGATTGAAAGCAACACTTCGATATTCTTATTGATTCTTAGATTATTTTTCCAACTATACCATTCATTGGCAGCTGCACTAAATACAGAAGGTATATTTTTTGTAAAAGGATGAGTTGTCAATTCTACTTTTAGTTGTGCATTCGTTGGTCGCCAGGTATTCCCTTTGTATTCTCCTGATCCTAAAAATTCTTCGTGATACCAATTCCAATCCTGATTAAATGCTGAAGGTGTTAACGCAAAAGCTGAAAAATGAAAGCCCATCCATGCCCCACCCTGTTCCATATATTTTTGGAATGCTACTCTTTGCAGCAATGAATCGGGTCTGGTATCTAAAAATAAAACAACTTGATACTGGGATAAGAAATTTTCATTTAGATTATTCCAGTTGTTTGTGCTGTCGTATTTAAATTTTAATTGCTCCCCTTGAGTAGAAAACCATTTATTTGCTTCGTGTACAAAACTAATATGTGCGGGGTCTTCTTTGGCAGTAAAAAATGCAATTACTTTAAATTTATAATCATTAGTTTGAGCATTTAGAACATACAAATTGACGAACAAAACAAAGAGAATACAAAAAAATATTTTGATATACTTCTTGGAATGTAGAACTGAGATCATAAAAGTATTTTTTCGATTTCATTCCAATTATTCACTCTCTGATGTCTGCCAGATTCCCTTAATATATTATGGGGTTGAGTAAATAAAATAGTCTTACCAGAAAAATGGTCTAAGTTTTTGAAGTGATCATCAATCATTATATCAGCAGCTACTATTTGCTTTGATCCACAAAAAACAATCTGTTGCCAACCTATAAAAGGAAAATGCTGTTTGATCCAATCTACTTTTTGAGTTAAGCTCCATGGAAATTCTAATGCAGCCGACACTAGGTATAACTCATATTCATGATTAATTTGTTCCAATACATTTCTACATCCTTCAATTAATGGTGCATCCCGAAAGAAGCCATCTGTTTGAATATATTTTCTACAATTCACAAAGGCCTCCCCTTCTGTCTTTCCATAAATTGATTCAAGAGAAATAGTTTCTCCAAACTCTTCGTGATGCATTTTTATAAACTGACTATACACATCAGCTAACACCCCGTCCATATCTATAGCAATCTTTTGCATGTGGTTTTTATTGATAGTCATTTTCATCTTCATCGGCATTTAGGTTCATCTGTCCTAAATTAAGCATGCTTCCCATTAAATCTTTAAATTCAATTCGACCTTCCAATGTTTTTTTACTAATCATTGAGAAAGAAGATAATCCATGAAGCACAAATTCCATTAATAGTGCCGATTCATTTTCACTGGCATGAGGATAATGTTTTTTCACAAAACCATATAATCCATCCACCTGATACAATGCTGCAATCTTATCTGCATCTTTCATATCAAGTAACAGATCTAAATGTTTTCCTCCATCAAACCATCGAATGATTGATTTGTATGGATTCTCAACTTCTTTTTCATCAGCAGATTTCTTACCTGTAGCTCTTTTCTTTTTTACCTGATCAGGATTGGGAAAATATTGAACAAACTGTGAACGAATAGATTTATCCAGAAGTTGAACAGCTACCTGATAGGGCCCTTCTTGTTCGCCTTCATACACCAATTCTATTTTACCTGTAATAGCTGGAATAATCCCTTGCAAATCGCTGATCCAAACCTGTGTGTTATCTTGATGATGAATAATGGCTCTTCGCTCAGCACTGCTCACTGCATTCTCATAGGCAGCAATTGTAAGCCTTGCACTAACCCCACTTTTCTTATCAACATACTCATTATTTCTAGCTTCAAATGCCACCTGTTCTACCAGCCTTTTAATGAGGTCACTTACACTAACTTTTTCTTTTTGAATAGGTAAAAGATTAGATTCCTGCTCGGTAATTGCTAATGAAGTTTCTAAGTCTTTCGGGTAGTGAGTTAGAATTTGACTTTCAATTCTATCCTTCAATGGAGTAACGATGCTTCCACGATTCGTATAATCTTCTGGGTTAGCCGTAAACACAAACAAAATATCAAGTGGCATTCTTAATTTAAATCCTCTGATTTGAATATCACCTTCCTGCAGAATATTAAATAGTGCTACCTGAATGCGTGCTTGTAAATCTGGTAATTCATTGATTACAAAAATGCCTCGGTTACTTCTTGGGATAATTCCATAATGGATCACTTCTTCATCCGAAAAACTAAGCTTTAAATTAGCTGCTTTAATAGGATCGATATCGCCAATCAAATCAGCCACACTTACATCGGGAGTAGCTAATTTTTCGCCATAACGTTCTTTTCGATGTACCCAATGAATTGGCGTTTCATCCCCTAATTCTGCAATTTTATCTTTTGCATATTTACTTAATGGCTGTAATGGGTCATCATTTACTTCGCTTCCTGTTATCGTAGGAATATATTCATCTAAAAGATCAACCATCTGACGAGCCATTCTTGTTTTTGCTTGCCCTCTTAAACCCAAAAACAAAATATTATGCCTACTCAACAAGGCGCGCTCTGTATCAGGAATTACAGTGTCTTCATATCCTAAAATACCTTCGAATGGATTTTCTTTCTGTTGCATCGAAATGATAAGATTTTCTCTTATCTCATCTTTTACAGACTTCGTTTTGTAGCCACTCTTAATTAATTGACCAAGGGTAAATATTTTATCTTTATTCATTGTAAAATTAAATAACCAAATTAATAAACTGTTTTGCGTTTCCCGCTTTCAAAATCTTTAAAAATAAAAGCTCCTAAATTATCTAGTGAAGCAAAATATGCTTTACCATGATTTGTCTCAGTAAATTCTTGAACAAAATTTTGAAGATAGGGATCTGAAGCTATCATAAAAGTTGTAATCGAAATTTTTAATTTCTTGCACTGTGCAGCAAGATTAATACAACGATTCACTACTTTTCGATCTAAGCCAAAGCTATTTTTGTAATACTTTTTTCCAATTTTCAAACAGGTAGGTTTTCCATCTGTAATCATAAAGATCTGCTTATTGGGATTTTTTCTTTTTCGAAGTAATTCCATGGCAAGTTCTAAACCAGCAACTGTATTGGTATGATATGGACCTACTTGCAAATATGGAAGATCTTTGATTTCAATACTCCACGCATCATTTCCAAAAACAACTATATCTAGAGTGTCTTTGGGATATCGGGTTGTAATAAGTTCACTCAAAGCCATAGCCACCTTCTTAGCAGGGGTAATTCTATCTTCTCCATACAAGATCATGGAATGAGATATATCAATCATTAATACTGTAGATGTCTGAGTCTTAAAGTCGTTTTCCCGAATATGCAAATCTTCTTCACGCATCTGAAAATTCTCAACGCCATGGTTGATCTGCGCATTTCGGATACTTTCTGTAAAATCTATTTGTTCCAGCATATCCCCAAACTGAAAAGGCCTGGTATCGGGATTGATTTCATCTCCCTGCCCTAGTTTGAATGTCTGATGATTTCCTTGTTTTGATTTTTTAAGTTTCCCAAATATTTCTTCCAAACTTTTTTTGCGAATAGTTTGTTCTGCTTTACTGGTGATTTTAAAATTTCCATCCTCCTCATTTTCTTTGATATAGTTATTCTCTTTTAATTCATCTATAAAATCACCCATCCCATAATTGTCATCCGTTAAATGGTATTGCTTATCCAATTCATTTAACCAAGACAATGCCTCTGCAGCATCCCCATTTGTATAGGTTAGCAATTGCGTAAATATATCGAGCAGCTGTTCAAATTTGGATTTAGCATCCTCATTTGGGTCAAAATGTATAAATCGGTGTCCTAACATAATTGGAATCTACAAAAGAATTTGAAGTTGTATGAACTAATAACAAGTATTCTACAAATAAGTTTTAAAAAAGATGCCCGGACTAAAATCCAGGCATCGTTATTATTTAATTGTTTTTTGAATTTTGACTTTTGACTTTTGTATGATTTTACTTTTTTCCCGAATCAGCCGCCATCATTTTCCCCGGTATTTGAATTCTAGTATTATACATCGTTTCAATTTGATCTAATCCCTTTAAATAGCTTTCAGCCATTCTCTTCTCATCCGCCATTTGATCAGCTTTATCGCCAGTTAATGAATTACAGAACTTCACTTGTTGTTGCAAATCTTTCTTTACTGATGCAGCAACTTTTTCCGCTAGCGCTTTGTCATCCGCCATTAAACATGCTTCTAAGAATAATAATGAATTCTTATTATGCATATTACCACGGCTTGCCATACCATACGGGAAGTTTTCCTGCAACATCATTGCGTCTACCTTATCTAATACTTTACGCGCATCTTCTTTTCTGTTTTTTGCAGAAAGGTCAATTGCTAATTCAGCATAAGCATTTCTAATGGTATTCAAATGGCGACGGTTTTCCTCATCAAAATAAACACCTTTCACATTTGCATTACCCGAAGAAAACACGTTCAATGTTTTAGACAACATCCAGTCTGTATTCACCCTACTATTTGCTACAGGTACCAAACGATGACTTAATCCATCTCTGCGTAAATATTGATCAAACCCAAGGTTCAAATCTGGAGTAGTAAAGTAAATAGGTCGAACCCACTTATTAGCTGCTATGATATTTAAAACAGCCAGGTCGTTCTTCATCAAAGATGACTTAGGCACATCAAAACGCAATTCCTTCATCACGCTATCATCTGCGTTTACAACTTTATTCTTCAATACAAAATTAATATCTACAGGAACAGCAAACTTGCGAACAGGAAAGCTATTCAAAGGTTCTGCTCCTCGACTATTATCTAATTTATCAGCATCATCACTTCCTACATAATTTTTCATTACATCATATAGATCATAATAACGATCTTCTGGAATATTAGGTCTTGGGCTATATACTACATAGTCTCGTTTACCTGCTTCAATTTGATCAGGTCTCCAAATCACATCAATAGAATCACTTTGATTTACTTTATATCGTAATTCATTGATGTACCAATCAATTCCTAATAAACTATAATTAACAACACGAATATCCGGACGAATACCTTCAACTTCCTGTGCATACCATAATGGGTAAGTATCATTATCACCAAAGGAGAATAAGATCGCATTAGGAGCACAGCTTTCTAAATAATCTTTAGCTAAATCGCGAGATAATACTTTTTTGCTTCTATCATGATCATCCCATTCCTGTTGCGCCATAATGGTAGGCACTGCCAATAAACAAAGTAATGAAGCTAAAATAGCAGAAAGGTTTTTGGAAACTAATTTACTCAACCAGTCACTAACTTTTAAAACGCCAAGTCCTATCCATACAGCAAAGGCATAAAACGATCCTACATATGCATAGTCACGTTCACGGGGCTGATAGCCTGCTTGATTTAAGTAAATTACAATTGCAAATCCAGTAAAAAAGAACAATAAAAAGTTAACTACACCATCATCGCTTTTCTGTTTGAATTGATAAAATAATCCAATTAATCCCAAAATTAAAGGCAGTAAGAATAGTTTATTGTTTGCTTTATTATTCTTTAAACTATCTGGCATGGCACTTTGATCGCCAAAGAAAAGATTATCGACAAAAGGGATTCCAGTAATCCAATTACCATCGCGCACATTACCAATAAACATTCCCTGCACATCGTTTTGCTTACCAGAGAAATTCCACATAAAGTAGCGGAAATACATCCAGTAAGATTGATACCCTATAAAGAACTTGATATTATCTGCCTGATTAGGTGAACGTTCATAACCCCCATCTTTTAGACGGTTGATATTTAGGAAATAGGCATAATAATCTGCATGATTTTGATCGTTACTGGCATCCCAAACACGTGGGAAAACCATTTTGTCTTCTGGCTGATATAAATATCTACGATCTGGTCCAACCTCAATATACTTGTCGCGCGCCTTTTCATATTTCATAGCACCCGATTTCAAATCAACTGGCTGTGCATTAAATTTTTGTCCATATAACAAAGGAAAATCGCCATACTGTTCACGCCCCAAATAACCTACTAAGCTCATTGGATTGTCTACATTATACATGTCTACAGATGGATTTGCATTACTACGGATCATAGTAGTGATATAAGTACTATATCCAAGTAGCATGAAGGTTAGAGACCATAAACCTAAGCGCATATATGCCCAATCTTTTTTTGCAGCGAATTTTAAACCATACCAGATGGCAATTGCTAACAACACAAAGAAAGTTGTAAATCCACTAAAGAATGGCAATCCAAAGCCGTTTACAAACCAACGGTCAAAAGTTCCTGCTCCTTTAATGGTATATTGAATAACTCCTACTTGTATTAATCCTGTAATTAAACACCCAATTACAAAGAATATATAAATGCCCCCATTATGATCTTTTTTCTCTTTGTTCCATTTTTCAATAATAAACAGAAGGCCAATAGCTACTATGGTTCCGAGGATCATTAAACCGCCCATTGTTGGGTCGAGTGATAAACCACGATCTTCGTTTACTTCTCCATTAGCCATTATTAATGCTGCAATAAATGCAAGTGCCCCGCCAACAGCTATTATGCGAATAAACCAACTGCGGATAACAGTATAGTTTAAAGAATCTTTTCTCTTGAAATAATACACCATTACAATAGCAGGGATTGTAAGCAAGTTTAGTAAGTGAACTCCTATAGAAAGTCCCATCATGAAGAAAATAAAAACGATCCATCGGTCTGCACCAGGTTCGTCTGCATGATTTTCCCATTTCAAAATGGCCCAGAAAACGATGGCTGTAAAGAAAGATGACATAGCATATACCTCACCTTCAACTGCACTATACCAAAATGAATCAGAGAAAGTATAAGCCAAAGCACCAACAACACCTGCACCCATGATTGACCATATCTGGTAACTGTTTAAACTATCTGTTGTTTTAACTAACATCACTTTGCGTGCAAAATGTGTAATAGTCCAAAACAAAAAGAGAATGGTAAATCCACTAGCCAATGCACTCATTACATTCACTGCTTTTGCTGCGTTCATCGGATTATCGCCGAACAGAATGATAAAGAAACGACCTAGAATTACAAATAAAGGTGCTCCTGGAGGATGCGGAATCTGTAACTTAAAGCAGCTACTTACGAACTCACCACAATCCCAGAAGCTTCCACCGGCTTCTGCGGTTAAAACATACACGGTACAAGCAATCAAAGCAACTGCCCATCCAACAATATTGTTAATCCGATTAAACTGCATATTGGTTTTGGTTTTTAAAGACTGGCAAACATACCTTAATAATCCTAAAATCGAAAAAACAGCTGCCCATTTTATAAGATTTAAGAAATCCTTTAAGGTTATTAACTTACCATAACGTTATTCTTTGAGAAATCATTGATAATCAAGTCCTATTTAAAACAACTTATTTGCAATCACAGGACCATTCTACCCCCAAATCAATACAGGTAACTACAGTCATTTCATTGTTACAGGGAGCAAAAATGACTCTAAGCTTTTGTCCATCTTTCGATAATCCCTCCACAGCATATTTATTTCTACAAGGCTCCCTTTGCAATTCACTTTTTCTATAATTGATGGTGCCATGCTCCAAAATATCTTTTATTTCAGATTCGTCGATATGCCTACACTCCATCCTACACCTGGCATGTTTAGAATAATGCATATTAAAAGGGTGTCGATTCAGTCCCCTTGCACTTGGCTCAGCTTCATTATTATTGTCAGGTTGGGTTGTTTGCGCTTTAACAACTTGCTTGGTTTGATTTGTTTCAGTACGCTTACAGTTTTTAACCGTTAGCACCAGCAACGCCAATACAATTAAAAGTATATAGGGAAGTATTTTTTTGGTTCTCATAAACTCAGCTTGACCGCAAGTTTACGCTTTTAGATAAAAAAAGCCCAAATAATTCGTTCCTCCTAGCAATTAAATGCAAGACATTATCTTTGCCCACTTATGGAAAAGAAGCGTTCGGTAGCCTTTCATACTTTGGGTTGTAAATTAAATTTCTCAGAGACCTCTACTCTATCTAGAATAATGGAACAGAAAGGTTTTGAGAAAAAGGAATTTGACGACATGGCCGACGTGTATGTGATCAATACCTGTTCTGTTACTGATAATGCAGATAAAGAATGTCGACAGCTGGTTCGCCGTATCCAAAGAAAAGCACCAGAAAGTTTTGTGGTAATTACAGGATGTTATGCGCAATTAAAACCAGAAGAGATAGTTCGAATCCCGGGTGTTGATTTGGTTTTGGGTGCATCTGAGAAGTTTAATATTATGGAACATATCTCTCAATTAACAAAGGGAGATGCTGGTAAAATTTGTAGTTGTGAAATTGAGGATGTAACTGGTTTTAACGCTTCTTATTCGATGAATGATCGGACCAGAAGCTTTTTGAAAGTACAGGATGGATGCGATTATAATTGTTCTTTTTGTACGATACCCATGGCAAGAGGCAAGAGCAGAAGCGATAATGTTGCGAATGCTGTTCGAAATGCTAAGGAATTAGCGGCAGATGGCGTAAAGGAAATAGTATTGACGGGAGTTAACCTTGGCGATTTTGGTAAAGGACCTGATGGGGATTTAAAATACGATGAAGACTTCTTCGATTTGATACAGGCATTAGAGCATGTGGATGGAATTGAACGTTACCGTATTTCATCTATCGAACCCAATTTACTGACACCAGAGATAGTTGAATGGGTGTCGAAAAGCAAAAAGTTCATGCCTCATTTTCATATCCCTTTACAAAGTGGGAGTAATGAAATTTTAAAATCGATGCGTAGAAGGTATAAAAAGGAATTATACCAGGAGCGTGTTGCATTGATCAAAAATTTAATGCCGCATTGCAGTATTGGAGTGGATGTGATTGTAGGATTTCCAGGCGAAACCGATGCCTATTTTCAAGAAACATTTCAGTTCTTACACGAACTTGATGTTTCATATTTGCATGTATTTACTTATTCTGAAAGGCCTGATACAAAAGCATTAGAAATTAAGCCTGTAATACCTATCAACATTCGAAATGAGCGAAACAAAATTTTAAGAAATCTCTCTTACCAAAAGCTACAATATTTTACAGCCCAGCATAGCGGGGAAACCAGAAAAGTATTATTTGAAAATTTTGAGAAGAATGGAATGATGGAGGGATATACTGATAATTATATTCGTATTTCAGCAGCTTATAAAAACGAGTGGGCGAATCAGGTGGTAGATTGGACTTTGTAGGATCAAC
>JBAXHC010000019.1:0-41185 GCA_037139075.1 Bacteroidota bacterium | reverse complement strand
CTGCATTATATTTTATGACCCTAGGCTGAAGCCTAGGGTTAACAACTTGGAGTATGAAAATTCATTTATTTAATTCTCTTGATGAATTTTACAATGATATAAATAGCACCAAATATTGATGCAAAGAAAAGAATGAAAAAAACATATTCACTGAAGCTCATTTTGATTGAGTTTGTTAGAACGTTACTGACTATTATTTTGAGTTTTATTGAGATACTTATTTATATTATTTATTCTATACAAAAAAAATAAAATAAATATAATTATAGCTGGTAACAGAGATGTATTAGTACTAAATATTTTTCTGAAAATTAGTACTAATGCTAAATAAAAACCTAAATATAAAAATGTAAGGAATGCAAGAATTTTATTTCTAGAAAACCTTTTTTTGAGAAGTAAATCGACGATAAAGATGTCAGTTAACATTTTTGAAGTTTTTAGTTATAATTCGGAAACGTTTTGATTTCCAGTTAAGCAAAATATCCAGGAACATTCAGCCCAAAGGCCAGCATAACATTCAGGACCTGCGTAAAGACATAGGGCATAAGCGAATACATTCATTTTTCTAATCTTTTGATCTACACAACCATGCACTAAACTTAATTTACAAGTATTTGGAACTGCAGCTGCTTTTACTATTGGTTGTTTAGTTATTGCAAATTGATTTGCATTAATCGCTCCTGGTTTTGTATAGTCATATTTTAAAAGTTCGATATTATCAGACTCTATACTTATGAAGCCTTGAAACGTATTTTCTTTTAGTTCAGAATATATATCATTAGTGTTCTTTGTACTTTGAACCGTTATGATAAAAGTGTAATGAGTGATATTTTTTATTCTGTCTATTATTTCAATTTTTCTTTTAAAATAATTAGGGGTGGTTACTATATCAGATGCCTTAATGTCGACATATTTTGAACTATGTAAAATTATTGCATCATTGTTTTTTATTGAAATTCCTGGAGATTGTTTTATACAGCTTATTATGGCAAAAGACATAATAAGAATACTTAAAATTCCAACAAAAAGACCTTTATTGAAAGACTGTTTCATTTTATTAATATTTGAGTTTTCCCCTGTCTAACACCATGGTTCAAATGTTCAGCGGTTTTTGGCTTGCTGTTACTGCAAGGCTCCAGGTTTCAGGTTTCAGAATACTGCTGGTCTGGGTTTGCTTCACCAGTTTGGTTTTCGTACCAACAGCCGTCCTTTTTATTTGCACCTGTGGCCTACAGGTCTGGTAAAAAATAGGGACCAAAATCCAGAATTGCGCTGATCTTACACTGTCCTTTATGTCGGAAAAAAACAAATACTATTTAATATGTGGAGTAACTTATAGGGGGTAACAAAACCGAAATAAAAATAATAGGTAGAAATGAAAAGTCATAGCTTTTTCTTTTGGAAAAACACCTTTTTTTGGAGGGCTAAATCTATTTGAGTGTCAACCACCCCTGCCATCGCTCAGCCGCTTGGCTTTCCCCTCCTATGCGCAAGCGCACAAGAGGGGTGCTAAAATATCTCGTACAAAAAAACCGGCACAAGGCCGGTTTTTTTAATAAGATCCATATTATTTAAAACAGTCCGAATAACATACTGTCTACTTTGCTGATGATCTCACCAAAGTGTTCTTCGTTTTCAGAAAATTTATTTTTATCACAATCGATGATTAATAATTGTCCTTCTTTATATCCTTCTACCCAACGAGAATAATGTTCGTTTAATCGCTTCAAATAATCTAAGCGAATATTTTCTTCATATTCACGTCCTCTTTTCTGAATCTGTGAAACCAATGTAGGTACAGAACATTTTAAATAGATCATTAAATCTGGAGGCTGCACCATGGTTTTAAGCGTTTGAAAAAACTGATAATAATTATCAAAATCGCGCTTGCTCATCAAACCCATTTCATGCAAATTCGGTGCAAAAATATTAGCATCTTCATAAATCGTACGATCCTGAATAACAGTTTCAGTACCATGATGAATTTCTAATAACTGGGTGAGCCTGCTATTCAAAAAATAAATTTGCAAGTTGAAACTCCATCTTGGCATGTCTTCATAAAAATCCATTAAGTAAGGATTGTGATCCACATCCTCAAACTGAGGAATCCAACGATAATGCTTGCTTAACATTTCAGTCAAAGTGGTCTTACCTGCCCCGATATTACCAGCTATTGCTACGTGTTTTGGTTTCTTAAGTTTAGCCATATTAATGAATGTACGAAAAAGGTTATGCCATCGGCATTTAAATCAAATATTTTTTATAACTGTCTTGTTTTGGTTTTAGTTCATCCCCATTGCATCTCTTACCAGCTTCAAAGTTGCACCTGCACTAATTCGTGCTTTCTCAGCTCCCTGTCTAATAATTTTATGCAATAGTTCCTTGTTTTGCTGAATATCTGCTGCTTTGCCACGAATTGGTTTTATAAATTCTACCATGTCTGCTGCCAATTGCTTTTTCATATCGCCATATCGAATGATGCAGTTCCCTTCAGTGCTGGCATTGAAATCTGCTTCAAATTTTGCAATAGTATCCGGCGCACTTACCTGTTCCATCAGGGTGAACAAATTTTCTATATAATCTGGTTTGATGCTATTAGGTGCAAGTGGACCGCCATCGGTCTTAGCTTTCATGATTTTTTTACGTATCTGCTCATCATCATCGGCCAGATAAATGGTATTCATCTGATTCTCACTTTTACTCATTTTGCCATTTCCATCCAGACTTAAGATTTTTACCAGTTCGCCACCAAAATTAAAGGCCTGGGGAGAAGGGAAGATTTCTCCATAACGATGGTTAAAACGTTCAGCAAAATTTCGGGCCATTTCTAAGTGCTGCTCCTGATCTTTACCTACTGGAACTTTCACAGCCCTGTGAATCAAAATATCTGCTGCCATTAATACTGGATAAGTTAATAATCCAGCATTCACGTTTTCCGGACTTAATCTAACTTTTTCTTTAAAAGTAGTGGTCTTCTCTAACTCTCCTTTATACGCCATAGTATTCAGGTATAAATAGAGCTCTGCAATTTCAGGTACATCGCTTTGCACATAAAGCGCCACTTTTTCAGGATCTAAACCGCAGGCAATATTTTCTGCTATTACTCTATGAACACTATTCCTGAGCTCACTGGTATCGGGATGGGTAGTTAAACTATGCCAATTAGCCACAAAGAAATAGCAGTTATATTCGTCCTGCATTCTTACATAATTGCGCATTGCACCAAAATAATTACCCAGGTGCAGAAAGCCTGTTGGCCTTATCCCACTTAAAACTACCTCTTTTGCCATTCGGCGAAGATAAGAAATGCTCGATAAGTTTCTCTCATGAACTAAAGACAGCTTGTAGTAACATTGCAATATATTTTTAATGGAATCTTATCAGTCAGAATAATTACATATTGCAATCGCCCATCGAATACCTAAAAGGGGTAGGGCCATTGCGTGCAGATATGCTAAAAAAAGAGTTGGAAATTTTTACTTTCGGTGACTTGCTGAATCATTTCCCCAATCGGCATATCGATAAGACGAAAGTCAATAAAATCAAGGACATAACTCCCGATACCGATTATATCCAAGTGGTAGGAAAGCTCATGTATTTCGAAACAGTGGGTGAGAAACGAGGTAAGCGCCTGGTGGCTCAGTTAAAGGATGATACAGGTACCCTGGAACTGGCTTGGTTTCAGGGAATCAGCTGGGTACACAAAAACCTGGTGGAGGGAAGTACTTATTTAGTTTTTGGGAAAACAGGTTTTTTTAATGGTAAGCCCCAGATTGTGCACCCTGAAATTGAATCATATGTGCCTTCAAAAGCTGATGGCAGTAGCTTTTTAGAGCCCGTATATCCGAGCACTGAGAAATTAAAAGTCCGGGGATTAAATGGCAGACAAATTGGTAAGCTTACCTATGCACTTATTTCTATCATGCATCCGGATGAGCTCATCGAAAATATTCCGGAACCCATTTGTAAGGCTTTGCATTTAATGGATAGATATGAAGCCCATTGTCAGATTCATTTTCCAAAATCTGCACAGGGATATCAAAAAGCAATGCAGCGATTAAAATTCGAAGAATTTTTTATTGCTCAAGTGAGATTGAATTTAATAAGACTAGAAAGACATCGAGTTAGTAAATCAGTAGTGTTCGAGAAAGTAGGAGACATATTCAATACTTTTTATTCCAAATATTTACCCTTTGAATTAACGGGTGCACAGAAAAGAGTTTTAAAAGAAATCAGAAATGATACAGGGCGTGGACACCAGATGAACCGCCTATTACAGGGTGATGTGGGAAGTGGAAAAACAATTGTGGCATTACTGAGTATGTTGCTTGCAGCTGATAATGGATTTCAAAGTTGTTTGATGGCTCCTACAGAAATTTTAGCACAACAGCATTATACAGGGCTTAGCGAATTGCTGAAAGAAATGCCCGTAGAAATTGCATTACTAACAGGTAGTACTAAAATAAAAGAAAGGAGAAGAATTTTACAAGGATTACTAGATGATTCCATACATTTTGTGGTGGGTACGCATGCTGTAATTGAAGACATCGTGCAATTTAAAAATCTGGGACTTGTGATAGTGGATGAGCAACATCGCTTTGGAGTGGCACAAAGAGCTAAGCTCTGGTCGAAAGCTGTATTGCCGCCGCATGTATTGGTAATGACTGCAACACCAATTCCACGCACATTGGCGATGACTGCCTATGGTGATTTGGATTATAGTGTTATGGATGAATTGCCACCTGGTAGAATTCCAATTACCACCGTACATCGCTTTGAAACGGCAAGAGCATCGGTGATGGATTTTGTAAAAACCGAATTGGTAAAGGGTAGACAGATTTATTTTATATATCCATTGATTGAAGAAAGTGAGAAGCTTAGTTATGAAGACCTGATGCAGGGATATGAACAGGTAAAATCTTATTTTCCAGAACCAAAGTATCGTATTAGCATGGTACATGGGCGACAGCCAAGTGAGCAAAAAGAAACGAATATGAAACGTTTCGTTAGTGGAGATACACAGATTATGGTAAGTACCACAGTGATTGAGGTAGGTGTAAACGTTCCCAATGCCTCTGTAATGGTAATTGAAAGTGCTGAAAAATTTGGTCTTTCCCAGCTCCATCAGCTTCGGGGAAGGGTAGGAAGGGGTACTGAAAAAAGTTTTTGCATATTATTAACTAGTGTCCGAGCAAGCAATGAAGCCAGAGAACGTATCAAGATAATGTGTGCCACCAATGATGGTTTCAAAATAGCAGAGAAAGACTTGGAATTGCGGGGTCCCGGTGATATTGAGGGTACACGCCAGAGTGGTGCTTTGAACTTTAAGTTGGCTAGTATTGTTAATGATAAAGCCTTGTTAGAAAAAGCAAAGGAAATGGCAGAAAAGCTGGTAGCGGAAGATGCCGACCTAATAATGGCAAAGAATTTGCAATTGAAAAATTACCTTCAATCACAGAAGGGAAAAAATGGGTGGAGTAAGATATCTTAACTTTTAAAATTAAGTTCTTGAAAGCATTGGCTAGAATTATCACATTATTCCTGTTTTCTTTCATCTTTAGTAAATCTATTGCTCAAGGTTATTTAGAATTTGTAGAGAATAAGGGACAGTGGGATCAGCAAATTCAATTTAAAGGGAACCTTACCACTGGTGCATTTGCTTTAAAGGCTGATGGGGGTTATAAAATACTATTGTATAATCCTGCCGATTTAACAGATCATGCGGGTCATGCTAATAAAAGCGAGAATTCTGGGGGTACTACTATAAAGAAGATTCAATCCATTTCTAATAAAACAAGTGCTAATCTTTCTACTACTACTAATAATAATTTGAGGGGGCATGTGTATGAAATAAATTTCCTCAATGCAAATCCTTCACCCATCGCTGTTCCGGATAAACCCATCAAATCCTACAATAATTATTTTATTGGAAATGATCCAAAAAAATGGGCTTCGCATTGTCAGGTATTTAATGCAGTAACCTACCAAGATATCTACCCTAAAATTGATGTGCGTTATTATAGTGATCAGGGAAAATTGAAGTACGATTTTATTGTACACCCCGGAGGAGATCCGAATCAAATTGCGCTTTATTTTACCGGGGCAGATGGTTTGAAAATAAACGAGGGTAATCTGGTTATCAAAAATACGGCTCAGGATATCACTGAATTAAAACCTACCACTTATCAAATAACAAGTATTGGTAAAAAAGAGATTTCGAGCAGTTATGATTTAAAAGGTAATATTGTTCGGTTTCAATTGAACGAACCTGTGAATCCTAAAGAAACATTGGTGATAGATCCTTTAATTTTTTCAACTTTTACTGGAAGTATAGCAGATAATTGGGGGTATACCGCTACTTATGATAATAAAGGTAATTTTTATGCTGGAGGAACTGTGTTTGATCAGGGGTTCCCTGTAAGTGTGGGTGCATTTCAATCTGCATTTAAAGGTCCCAAAGGAGGAACGGATATTGCAATCATGAAATTTAATGCTTCAGGTTCTGACCGTGTGTATGCCACTTATATTGGTGGCTCAACTGGAAGTGAACAACCGCATAGCCTTGTGGTGGATGCGAATAATAATTTAGTGATTGCAGGAAGAACCAATTCAGTTGATTATCCAGGGAATAGATTAGGCTCTGGCGGTAAATGGGATATTGTACTTACAAAATTAAATGGGGATGGTTCTAATTTAATCGGTTCCAGAATCATTGGTGGTGCAGAAAATGATGGCGTTAATATTCGAGAAAAATCTGAATGTAATGCTTCGGTTGGACCTTGTTACGAATCAATCCTTCGAAATTATGGTGATGATGCACGCAGTGAAGTGATTGTTGATGCAGCAGATAATATTTATCTGACTGCCTCTACACAATCAACAAATTTTCCAGTTGCAAACGCTGCTTTCCCAAATCTATCTCCGAGTGCAGGCACAAGATCTCAGGATGCAGTGGTATTAAAATTCAACCCTAATTTAACTACTGCTTTGTTTAGTACTTATTTAGGTGGATCAAATGATGATGCTGGTTTTGTATTGGCATTGAATCCTTCGAATAATGATATTTATGTAGGCGGTGCTACTGCAAGCACCGATTTTCCGGGAGATAAAACTGGAACCGTGGGTGCTACTTATAATGGCGATTTGGCGGATGGTTTTATAGCTATTTTCAGTAACGCTGGTGTTCTCAAAAAATCCAGCTTTTTCGGATCATCAGGTGTTGATATTATTTATGGAATTCAATTTGATAAATTTTCGTTTCCATATATCATGGGAACTACCACAGGTATTATTGCAACAACTCCTGGTGTGTATGCTGAAACTGGTGGTAAACAATTTATTACCAAACTAAATCAGAATTTAAGCACTATCATTTTCTCTACAAATTTTGGAACCAATTCTAGTATACCTAATATTTCACCTACTGCATTCTTGATTGACCGATGCGAAAATATGTATGTGTCAGGTTGGGGTGGGGATGCAAATAAAAGAGAAAATTATGTTCCTTCTGCTGGTACAAAAGGAATGACTGCAGTGCCTGGACCAGATCAGGTATCCCTTAATACTGACGGAAGTGATTTCTATTTTATCGTATTGTCAAAAGATGCCAGTACCATAAAATACGGCAGTTTTTATGGTCAGGTAGGTGGTACTTTCCCAGACCATGTGGATGGTGGTACCAGTCGCTTTGATCGTAATGGCATTATTTATCAATCGGTTTGTGCCAATTGTGGTGGGGGTACTAAATTTCCTACTACAGCAGGGGCCTGGAGTGTGAATAACGGATCTCAAAGTGGCGGATATACTGGTTGTAATCTGGCGGCTATTAAAATTGCATTCAATTTAGCAGGGGTGGGTACTGATCTTGTAACTTCAATTAATGGACGTGTGGGAGATACTACAGGTTGTGTACCGCTTACGGTAGTATTTGAAGATTCATTAGCCATGGGTAAAACCTATATCTGGGATTATAATGATGGTTCTAAAAGAGATACAACACTGGCACCAAAAACCTCGCATGTATTTAATAATGTGGGATTTTATCGTGTGAAATTAATTTCAATTGATTCTACCAGTTGCAATATTGCTGACTCTTCAATTGTAAATATTAGAGTAAGAAATGATGCTGCGATATTGAATTTCAAACCTACTAAAGTGGGAGCATGTAATTCCTTGACGTACGATTTTAGTAATCTTTCTATACCACCTTCAAGCCCTGCTAAACCTTTTGCAGCAAATTCTTTTTTATGGATTTTTGGAGATGGGACAACTAAAATTGCCGGAACTCAAACGGTAACACATACTTATGCTACAGCAGGAACATACGATGTAAAACTTATTTTAACTGATACAAACTATTGTAACAAATTTGATTCACTCGATTTGCAACTGCATATTGCTGCCAATGTAAAAGCACAATTTCAAACACCTGCTGTAGGTTGTGTTCCTTATACTGCTTTGTTTAATAATACTTCTTTAGGTGGATTAAGTTTTATATGGGATTTTGGTGATGGTTCGCCAACATCAACACTAACTAACCCAACACATATTTATGCAACGGTGGGAACTTATCAAGTTACATTGATTGCAAATGATCCTAGTACTTGTAACTTAACAGATACAACAAAATTTAGTCTGAGTGTAATTTCTAAGCCTACAGCCGGATATTATTATTCGCCGCAACCTACAATTCCAAATACTGCTGTTGTATTCAATAATATTAGTATTGGTGGCGTATTTTATAAATGGGTCTTTGGTGATGGTGATTCCGTTATCACAAGCAAAAAAGATACCACCATCTCTCATATATATCCAGCAACAGGGGTTTATAATGCTTGTCAGATTGTGTTTAATGCAGGTGGATGTAGTGATACAACTTGTCAGCAAATTTCTGTAACCATCAACCCTGGTTGTGATGTGCCTAATGCATTTACGCCAAATTCAGATGGAACTAATGATCGGATTTTTGTGAGAGGTTATGGCATTGCACAAATGACTTGGCGCATTTATGATCGTTGGGGAAATATGGTGTATGCCAGTGCAGATCCATCACAGGGTTGGGATGGAACTTTTAACGGAAAATTATTGGCACAAGATGTGTATCATTACACATTGCAAGTTGTGTTTAGTGATAAGGTATCTTTTGTGAAAAAAGGCGACATTACTTTATTGAGGTGATCTAAGAAATATGGAAAAATTTATAAGAATCATTGTTAGTTGCTTTGTTTTTTTAACGCTTCAGGCGAATGGACAAGACTTACATTTTTCTCAATATTTTAATGCGCCATTATTGGTAAATCCTGCAAACACAGGTTTTAATCCAGATTATAGTTATCGTATCGGAGGAAACTATAGAACACAATGGGCAAATGTGGGAACACCATACAATACCATGAGTATTTGGGGCGATAGTAAAGTGCTGGAAGATAGATTTGAGAATGGTTGGCTAGGTATTGGTGGATCGATCTTAAAAGATGTGGCAGGCGCTGGAAGTTTAACCAAAACAGGGGCTTTTGGATCTATTGCGTATCATCAAATGCTTGGCTATAATAGTTTATTGAGTGGCGGATTTACGCTGGGTTATGTGCAAAACAGAATTGATATTTCTAAATTAAATTTCGATAACCAATGGAATGGAAAATTTTTCGACATTACCATTCCCTCCAACGAACCATTTGCCTATAGTGCTGTAGGTTATCTTGATTTAAATGTGGGATTAAACTATGCGTATTTCGCTTCAGATAATGTGTATATGAATGCAGGATTGAGTATTTCTCATGTGAACAGACCACAAGAAAGTTTTTTCAGCTCGTCGGTAGTTGATAATCGATTAAATCGAAGGTATACAGCATTCGCAAATGCAAGTATTAAAATTCAAAATCTTTGGATTGTAAATCCCAATATTTATATCAGTAAAATGGGCGCAAGTTGGGAAACTGTTTTAGGTTTTAATGCGAATCGAAACTTGAGCGGCGATGGTGATCAGCAATTGATTGTTGGTTTATACTATCGAAACCACGACGCATTAATTCCAATGTTGGGATATCAATTAAATGATTTGAAATTTACAGTCAATTACGACGCAACAGTTTCTAGTTTAGGTAATTTAAATGGTACTAGGGGTGCCTATGAATTGTCGATTGTTAAAAGTGGCGTATTCAGCACCAGTTCTAGTGCCATCAAGTGCCCTACCGTTAAGTTCTAGTATTTAATACATTCTCCATCTTATTTTGGGTTTTTATAGGGTAAGCGAGCTAGTATGCTGCTTAATTTTTATCTTGCAGCTCATCAATTGCGAGATATGAAATATTTACCATTAGATCCAGCCATTTTTATAGAAAATAGAAAGCGCTTTATTAAAGAAATGAAGCCTAATAGTATTGCCATTTTTGTAAGCAACGATGAATGGCCTTCGAATGGAGATGCCCTGCACGCTTTTAAACAAAATACCGATTTATATTGGCTTACCGGAGTAGAACAGGAAGATACTATGGTGATCTTATTTCCAGATTGCCCCGATCCTAAATTTAAAGAAGTGCTGGTATTGGTTCGCCCCAATGAATTGAAGGAAAAATGGAACGGGAAAAGATTACGATCTAATGAAGCTACTGGAATTTCTGGCATCAAATCAATTGTTTGGCTCGATAGCATCGACGCTTTATTACAAACCTGGGTTCATTTGGCTGATACCATTTATTTGGATTCTAATGAGAATGATAGAAAGGATTCTCTTATTCAATCAAGAGATTATCGGTTTATCTCAGAAATGAAAAGCCGATATCCTTTGCATAATTATGCAAGAGCTGCAAAGATCATGAAAGAGCTTCGCGGTATCAAAACAAAAGGAGAAGTGGCCGTTTTGCAAAAAGCAATAGACATCACCGACAATACTTTTCGCAAACTGTTGAAATTTATTAAACCTGGTGTGATGGAATATGAAATTGAAGCTGAAATATTTCATAGCTTTTTAAGTCAGCGTTCATCTGGTCCTGCCTATGGAAGTATTATTGCTAGCGGCGACAATGCCCGCATTTTGCATTATGTATCCAATAATCAGGAATGCAAATCAGGAGATCTGATCTTGATGGATTTTGGAGCTGAATATGGAGGATATTGTGCAGACCTTACCAGAACCATTCCCGTAAATGGCAAGTTCACGGCTCGTCAGAAAGAAGTTTATAATGCTTGTTTAAATATTCATAATTTTTGTAAGGGTATTTTAAAACCAGGTATCAGTATTGTTGATTATACCGATAAAGTAGGTGATGAAGCAACGAGTCAATTTTTAAAGATTGGGTTGATTTCAAAAGCTGACGTGAAAAATGAGGATAAAGAAAATAGGGCTTACCGCAAGTATTTATATCATGGTATTTCTCACCATTTGGGAATAGATGTACACGACCTTGGAACCAGAACTGCACCTATCAAAGCTGGTATGGTATTTACTATCGAGCCAGGTATTTATATTGAAGAAGAAAAGATGGGAATTAGAATTGAAAACAATTATTGGATTACCAA
This sequence comes from Bacteroidota bacterium, assembly GCA_037139075.1. Lineage (GTDB taxonomy): Bacteria > Bacteroidota > Bacteroidia > Chitinophagales > Chitinophagaceae > Sediminibacterium. The sequence continues at coordinate 29,668 of JBAXHC010000019.1, read as the reverse complement.
AAATGGCAACCAGGATCTGATGAAAAATATTCCAATCACGGTAGAGGAAATTGAAAGACTGATGAAAAAATCATAGAACCTGAAAATGAAAAAACAAATCCCTAATCTTTTTACACTTGCCAATCTTTTTTTTGGTTGCATGGCAATTGTATCGATCATGCAATCGGGTTTATCAGTTAGTTATGATGCCAATGGTGAAAACCTGGTAGAAATTCCTGAAAGAATTTATATGGCTAGCATCTTTATAGCTATTGCTGCAGTTGTTGATTTCTTTGATGGCTTTGTGGCAAGGTTATTAAAAGTGCCTTCTGAATTAGGCAAACAATTAGATTCCTTAGCAGATGTAGTAAGTTTTGGAGTGGCTCCGGGTATGATTATTTATCAATTTCTTCGTTTGAGCTTTTCTCAGTTAGAAGGGGGCTTGGAAATTAGTAGTTTGTTTTTATTGCCTGCATTTATTGTTCCTTGTGCTGGAGCATACCGGCTTGCCAGGTTCAATCTAGATACAGAGCAAAGCTATGGATTTAAAGGAGTACCGATTCCAGCCATAGGTATTTGGATTGCTTCCTTTCCGCTAGTTTATTGGTTCACTAAAGATATTTGGGTAATACATTTATTACGCAGTTATTGGTTTTGGTATGCAGTAATTATCATCTCCAGCTATTTAATGATTTCCACCCTTCCCATGATGGCGCTGAAGTTTAAGCAATTTTCTCTGAAAGCCTTATTGCCATTCATTTTGATAGGGGTTGTGGGCATTGTTTCGGCATTCCTTTTTGGATGGCTGGCCGTTACACTTAGTTTTATAGCCTATACAATTCTATCTTTGTACTATAAATAACTTAATTCAACTTGTATGATTTATAATGTTCAGATCAAAGTAATGCCATTGAAAGACTTGTTAGACCCTCAGGGGAAAGCTGTAATGGGTGGATTAAAAAACCTAGGAATAACAAGCGTTTCTGATGTTCGTGTGGGCAAACACATCACATTGGCAGTGGAAGCTGCAAGCGAAGAAGCTGCAAAGCAGGTTGCACAAGAAACCTGTCAGAAATTATTGGCTAATCCTGTGATGGAATTTTTTGAAATAGAAATGGTCAACTAGATTCATTTCTATGCTCTACCTCGTACCAACACCCTTGGGTAATTTAAAAGACATTACACTACGCTCCATTGAAGTTTTGCAGCAGGTAGACGTGATACTATGCGAGGATACGCGCACATCTTCTAAATTATTGAATCACTATCAGATCAATAAGCCCTTGTCGCCCTATCATCAGCACAATGAGCACAAAATAGTGCAGCATATCGTGGATCAACTGGTGGCTGGAAAAACAATGGCTTTAATTACAGATGCAGGAACCCCGGGAATATCAGATCCTGCTTTTTTGTTAGTAAGAGAATGTATTAAAAACGATGTGGTAGTAAACTGTTTACCAGGAGCAGCAGCATTTGTACCAGCACTTGTTAATAGTGGAATACCAACCAACAGATTTGTTTTTGAAGGTTTTTTGCCGATGAAAAAAGGCAGAATGACTATGCTGAAACAATTAGCGAATGAAGAACGGACGATGATCATTTATGAAAGTCCTATGCGATTGGTAAAAACGCTGGAAGAACTGGCGGTTTATTTTGGAGCTGATCGTCTATGTTGTGTTAGCCGTGAGCTTACCAAAATGTTTGAAGAAAATAAACGCGGAACACTACAAGAAGTAGCAGCATACTTTAAAGAAAAGACTGTGAAAGGCGAAATCGTTGTAGTAATAGCTGGTAAGGAATAAATAATTTCCCAAACAATTCCTATCTTAACAATCCAACTTATATACATGAGAAAATATCTTTCCTTTTTGATTTGTTATTTCATTGCCTTTTTAGCAACTGCTCAGAAAGCTGCACCAAGCCCTACTATCGCTGAACTAATTCCAGCTGGTGTAGAAGTAACCATCACACATAATAGTGTTACTGTTGATGGAAAAAAAATAGATTATACCGCAAGTACCGGGTATCTAAATTTAAAAAATGATACTGGAAAACTCATTGCTAAAGTATTTTTTACTTATTATAAAAAGGATGGGGAAGAAGCAGGTAAGCGCCCTGTAACTTTTACTTTTAATGGGGGTCCGGGTTCATCTTCTGTATGGTTGCATATGGGAGGCATTGGCCCCAAGCGTGTATTATTAAAAGACGATGGATTAGCTCCGCCGCCACCTTATCAATATATCAATAATGAGTTTACTTGGTTAAGTAAATCAGACCTTGTTTTTATCGATCCCGTTTCAACTGGATTTAGCAGGGCCGCTCCGGGAGAATCGCCAAAACAATTTCATGGATATGAAGAAGACATTTCATCAATGGGTTCTTTTATTCGTCATTTTTTATCACGCTACGAACGTTGGGGTTCTCCTAAGTATTTAGCCGGTGAAAGTTATGGTACTACAAGAGCCGCAGGTTTGAGTAAATTTTTACAAGACCGTTACCGCATTTATTTAAATGGAATTTTCTTAATTTCTGCTGTTCTAAATTTTGGCACCAATGATTATTATGTAGGTAACGATTTGCCACGTGCTTTATATATTCCGTCTTATACAGCTGCTGCATGGTATCATAAAAAATTAGCGCCAGCTTTACAGCAAGACCTTCAAAAAACTTTGAAAGAATCTGAGCAATTTGCTATTGGAGAATATGCAACAGCATTATTAAAAGGTGGATGGTTAACAGATGCTGAGAAAGATGCGATCGCTACAAAAATGAGCTATTATACAGGTCTTAGTAAAGAACTGATCTTGCAAAGTAATTTAAGGGTTGGCGAAGGCCGATTCTGGAAAGAATTGCGCAGATCGGAAGGCTTAACGATTGGTCGTTTAGATGCAAGGTTTACCGGACGTGATTTAGATGACGCTGGTGAGACAGTTAGCTTTGATCCTTCTTTCGCAAATATTGATGGCTCTTTTACAGCTGCTATTAATGACTATTTTCAAAAAGAACTGAATTTTAAAGAAGAAAAAGGCTACAACATTTTTGGGGATGTGTATCCTTGGAATTATAATAATGTGCAGAATCAATATTTAAATGTGGCAGAAAGTTTGAGGGATGCCATGTCGAAAAATCCTGCCTTGAAAGTATATGTGGGTTGTGGATTTTACGATTTTGCTACTCCTTATTTTACGGCACAATATGATATCGAACATATGTTTTTAAGACCAGAGCAACGTAAGAATGTACAAGTGCATACTTATGAAGCAGGTCACATGTATTATATCAACAAACCTTCATTGGCTCAGTTTAAAAAAGATGTAGATGCTTTTTATAATTGGAGTAATAATGTAAAATAAAGTGTATCATTTTTCTTAAAATAGTTTTATGCGTAAACTGGCTTTTTTATCGATCAGTATTTTTGGAATTTTTTCTTTCAGTAAAATACAAGCACAGCCCGAACGTTGGCAACAACATATCAAGTACCAGATTAATGTTAACATGAATGTGGTGACCAATCAATTTATAGGGACTGAGAAAATAGAGTATATCAATAATTCTCCCGATACTTTACAGAAAGTTTTTATACATCTGTATTGGAATGCATTTCAGCCCAATAGTAGTATGGATATTAGAAGTAGAGAACTTGGGAAAACAATATTAACGAACAGAAGAGGAGATCAAGTGCCAGATTGGGATCCAAGGGTACAAGATCGAATCAGTAAATTAACTGATAAAGAAATCGGATACCAACGAGTAAAGAGTATTAAGATCAATGGTAAGGATCAACAACTAATTGAGCACGAGACTATTTTGGAAGTGCGACTGGATAAAGCATTACTACCTAAATCAAAAACATTTTTAGATGTCAATTTTGAAGCGCAAGTTCCTTTACAGGTGCGCAGAAGTGGAAGAGACAATGCAGAAGGTATTCGATATAGTATGAGTCAGTGGTATCCTAAAATGGTTGAGTACGATTACCAGGGCTGGAATGCGAATCCATATATTGCAAGAGAATTCTACGGTGTCTGGGGTGATTATGATGTAAAGATCACCATTGATAAATCGTATTTAATTGCTGCAACTGGTGTACTGCAAAATGCCAATCAGATTGGATTTGGTTTTGAAGCCTCAGATGTTAAAGTACCTGCTCCAACTGGTAATACACTTACCTGGAATTTTACAGGTTCAAATATTCATGATTTTGTTTGGGCAGCAGATCCTACTTATAAACATTTATCAAAGAAAACAGAAAGTGGCGTTGTGTTGAATGTGTTTTTTAAACCTGTAAATCCAAAAGCGGATAGTACTTGGTATAATGTTTTATGGGCAGCAGAAAAAGTGTTGCCATTTATGGAAAAGAAGTTCGGTAAATATCCGTATCCGCAATATTCTTTCATACAGGGAGGAGATGGTGGAATGGAATATGCCATGGCTACATTATTAAAAAGCTCTGGATTAGGCACCGTGTTTCACGAATGGATGCATAGTTGGTATCAACATATTTTGGGTACCAATGAGAGTTTGTTTCCTTGGATGGATGAAGGATTTACAGATTATGCAACTGGTGAAGTATCGGATTATTATTTTACAAACTGGGCATCTAAATCACCCTTTTCAAGTGAAGCAACTAAAGCGTCAATTGTAAGAATGAATGAAGCGAATAAAACTAAATTGCCATTACATCAAAATGGTAGTTATGAAAGTTACTTCGGTTTAGTGCGTTCAGGGTTAGAAGAACCCATGAGCACACATTCTGACCATTATAACACTAACCTGGCTTACGGTTCAGCATCGTACAGTAAAGGAGCAACTTTTATGGGTCAGCTTGGTTATATTATTAGTGATAGCGTAAGAGATAAAGTATTATTGAACTATTATGATCAATGGCATTTTAAACATCCTAATGCCAATGACTTTATTCGAGTTGCGGAAAAAACAAGTGGACTTGCATTGCAATGGTATAAAGAATATTGGGTGAATAGCACCAAGACAATTGATTATGCTGTGGGAGATATTAGTGCTAAAGACGACAAAACTTTTATCACTATCAAGCGTGTAGGTAAAATGCCGATGCCAGTAGAAGTATTATTAACTTTTAAAGACGGTAGTAAAGAATTGCATTATATCCCATTGGATTTAATGTTTGGTGTTAAGCCTGTTGAAAATAAAGATTTCCCAAGGATTGATCATGCAGAATGGCAATGGGTTAGTCCTGAATATAGTTTGTCTACTTCAAGAGCAATAAAAGATTTAAAATCTATAGAGATCGATCCATCACAAAGAATGGCGGATGTAAATAAGTCGAATAATAAATTGGTGATTCCTGATTAAGAAAAAGATATGTTAACCCTAGGCTTCAGCCTAGGGAATTAGTATAAAACATAAATTGGGCTTTAGCCCATATGCTATGACTCATCTAAATAGATCTTTTTTTTAATTGTATTCGCCCACCTTAAGGGCTAAAGCCCTGAATTCAACCTGATTTGAACCCCCACCCTGAAGGGCGGGGTTAACATAAGTACTCTTATATTTTTATTTTTTTTCCGCGTGTATGATGAACTTTTCTTTGAAATATTCTTCTTCAAAGAATTTATAAATGGGGATCATTTTTGGGCGCAATCCGCTTTCGGAAATTTCCTGATGAAGGTCTCCACCTTTTAAACAAATTAAACCATTGGGTACTTCTTCTTGATTTCCTTTTTTAATTAAAGGGCCAGCCCATGTCCACAAATCTTTCAAAGGTGCAACAGCACGAGATACTGCGAAGTCGAACTTTCTATTTTTAATTTCTTCTGCTCTGGTATGTTGCGTAGTAATATTCTTAATTCCTGCACCTTCGCAAACAGCCTCCACCACTTTTAATTTTTTGGCGATACTATCTACCAAATGAAACTGCGTATCTGGAAAAAATATAGCAAGTGGAACTCCCGGAAATCCGCCACCACAGCCGATATCAATGATTTGTGTACCTGGTTTAAAATTAACAATGGCAGCAATACTCAGTGAATGAAGTACATGATGTAAATAAATACTCTCAATATCTTTTCTGGAGATAACATTGATTTTGGTATTCCATTCTTTATACAGCTCTTCCAGGGCAGCAAACTGATTAATTTGTGCAGGTGTAAAATCTGAAAAATATTTCAGAACTAATCCCAGTTTTTGCGGGGTGCTTTCCATATGGCAGGTATCGTAAAAATGTAAAAAAAGAACATCCAAATATCAAAAAATAAAAACCAGGGCCAGAGGTCCTTTTCATTCAATTTCTTCATGGATTTATACAGTACAATTGCCTGAATCAAAAATCGAAAACCAAATACTGCTAAGGCCATCCACCAGTTAAAAAATATGATTGAAAGTGCTAGCAGGGGATATAGCCAAAACAAACTGAAAGAATATAATCCCAGTAAAAATTTATGGCCTGCCTTATAATATTTTGCAGTGGTATAGTGGCGGTATTTTTGTCTCATCCAAGCCTTCCAGCTATGTTTTGGAGTGCTAAGTGTATGCGCTTCTGGGTCGATAACTATTCTTGTATTTTTTCGATTAGCTACTTGATTGATAAACAAATCATCATCACCACTAGGAATTTGATTGATCGAAGAGAATCCCTTATTACGAAGAAACACTTCTTTTTTATAACTTAAATTTCTACCTACTCCCATGTAAGGAATACCTGCAAGAGCATAGGAAAGATATTGCAACGCAGTATGAAATGTTTCAAAACGAATTATTTTATTAAGAATACCCGGTTTTTTATGGTAGGCTCCATAACCCAAAACGATTTCAGTTTCATCAGCATATGCATCCTGCATTTTCTGGATCCAAAATTCAGAAGCAGGAACACAGTCTGCGTCGGTTAATAAAACGATCTCATATTTAGCACTCCGAATACCCATTGAAAGTGGAAACTTTTTTCCACTAATCATTTTAGCTTCCTGGGTGAGTTCAACATGATTAATATTCTTGAAGGTCTTTTTAAATTCATCGATTAAGTAGCGACTTTCATCTGTTGAATTATCATTTACTAATACCAATTCGTGAGAGGTCTTAAAGTGCTGAACTAATGTTCCGGGTAAATTGCGCATCAGATTATCTGCTTCATCTCTTGCGCAGATGATTACAGATACAGGGTGTTCAATATTATCTCCATCATTCTTAGGATTATAAAATGCTAGTCTTCTGAAAAAGAAAAGATAATATAGAATCTGGATAGCTATCACAGCACAAAAGCAATAAAACACAATAGTCCATATTATGGGCGGTATCATCATCCTGCAAAAGTAATAGTTATGAGCCCTTCGAGCGTCTGGCTTGTGGTTATGTGGAAAAAAGATGACATTTGCCAAATGGCTGCATTATCATTTACCCTCGAGGCTACACAAGGAAAAGCCAGAGCAGGTACTATTCAAACAGATCATGGAACTATTCAGACTCCCATTTTTATGCCTGTTGGTACTGTGGGATCTGTAAAAGCTGTAAATCAGCAACAGTTAAAAAACGACATCAAAGCAAAGATCATTTTAGGAAATACCTATCATTTATATCTCCGTCCCGGAACCGATGTGCTGGAAGCTGCGGGTGGTTTACACAAATTCATGGGTTGGGATTTACCCATATTAACTGATAGCGGTGGGTATCAGGTATTTTCTCTGGCAGCTAATCGTAAGATCAAAGAAGAGGGTGTCGTTTTTCAATCGCATATTGATGGAAGCAGACATTTGTTTTCTCCGGAATCGGTGATGGACATTCAACGTAATATTGGGGCAGATATCGTGATGGCTTTTGACGAATGTCCTCCATATCCTAGCGACTATCCCTATGCCAGGAAAAGTATGGATCTTACACATCGTTGGCTTACCAGATGTTTTAATAGATTAGACGAAACACCGGATAAATACGGGTATACTCAAAATCTTTTTCCTATTGTACAAGGCAGTACCTATGCGGATTTGCGTAAAGCTTCTTGTGAATTTGTGGCATCAAAAAATGCTACAGGAAATGCCATTGGCGGGTTGAGTGTGGGTGAACCAGAAGAAATGATGTATGAGTTCACAGATTTATGTTGCAATATTTTACCTGCAGAAAAACCCAGATATTTAATGGGTGTTGGAACGCCTTGGAATTTGTTAGAATGTATTGATCTTGGAATTGATATGTTTGATTGTGTAATGCCAACACGCAATGGAAGAAATGGTATGCTCTTTACTACTCAGGGGGTCATAAATATTCGTAATAAAAAATGGGCAACTGACTTCTCGTCAATCGACCCGGGCTTACCTTCAGTGATGAGTCAATATTATTCCAAAGCCTATCTGCGTCATCTGTTTGTGTCTCAAGAAATATTGGGATTGCAATTGGCGAGCATTCATAATTTATCATTCTATTTATGGTTGATGGGAGAAGCGAGAAGCAATATTATATCTAATAATTTCGTTTCTTGGAAACAGCAGATGTTGCCAATTTTAAAGCAACGTTTATAATCATTCAAAATTCAGAATAGGATTTTTACCGATGTGGATAAATCTCATCGGCAATTCTATTTATGCACGATATACTATAGTTGCGGTTTTTAAGTTGCATAATCGATAAATTACAGCGGCTTACTAATCCGTTATCTATGAAGTCCTTAAAAATAGCATCCATTTCTATGGATGTTATTTTGTTTTAAGGCAATTAACATCCTTTTTGCTTACACATGCTTCCGAGCCTTTATCTTTGTTAGAAGCGTATGAAGAAGATTGATTGGTACATACTTAAAAAATTTCTGACCACTTTCTTTTTTGCCATATTCCTATTTACTGTAATTGCAGTGGTAGTGGATGTGAGTGAAAAAACGGATGATTTTGTGAAATCCCAGCTGGGATTCACCAGGATTATCACGCAATATTATTATGGCTTTATTCCACATATCGTAGCACTTTTATTTCCTCTCTTTGTATTTATTGCAGTCATATTTTTTACCAGCAAGATGGCAGGAAAAAGTGAGATCATCGCCATTCTTGCAAGTGGCACAAGTTACAGTAGGTGGTTAAGGCCGTACTGGATTGGGGGAGTTTTATTGGCTTCTTTTCTTTGGGTTTCTAATCAGTACATTGTTCCTAAAGCCAATCAAATTAGAGGCAATTTTGAAGCAAAATATATCGACGGAAATTCTTCTTACGATGCTCTTCTTTTAAGGAGTAACAATATCTATCGAAGAATAGACAGTTTTACTTATTGTGGGATATACGGATACGATACATTAACGAAAAGAGGAGGACCTTTTTTTCTTTATAAAGTAAAAGGGAACTTAATTGTAGAGAATTTACGTGCGGATGAAATTTATTGGGATACTACAAAAAGCTGGAAGCTATTAGAAGTGATCAGCAGAAAATTTGAGGGAATAAAAGAAGTAGAATTGAGAGACACAAATCAACATCGAAACTTTAATTTTTTACCAAAGGATTTAAGTCGTGATAAATACACCAAAGACAAATTAACTTCTCCCGAATTAGATCGCTTTATTAAGTTGGAAGAATTACGAGGTTCTGAAGGTATTAATGATTTAAAGATCGAGAGATATCGGCGGGATGCAACTTGCATTACTGTTTTATTGCTCACATTGATTGGGGCAATTGTTGCGGGTAAAAAAGTGAGAGGAGGCAGCGGAGTTCATTTGGCAGTTGGTTTTGTGATCGCTGCATTTTTTATAGTTATTAATCAATTTTCTACTATATTTTCCACCAAGGGTAATTTGCACCCAATGATTGCCGCTTGGATACCGAATATGATATTTCTGGTAGTAATGGTTGTCTTGTACAAGAAAGCTCCCAAATAATTGCTAAAATAGAGTTGTTATCTCTTTAAATCTTTTGTTGCAGACTGCAACTTGTATTACCTTTAAAGGCCGATAATCTGGCATATTTTGAACGAAAGAGCAAGCAATTTGTTTGTCTAAAAAACGATAGTCTACATGGAATTCATCAAAGAGCGGTTCAGGCTAAAAGCAGAAATTGCAAGTGCTGAACTTAAGGTGTTGTTGAAAGAGAACGGAAATCGCAAGATTGGGGAAGTAACACTTTCACAAGCCTATCAAGGTATGCGTGGAATTACAGGTTTGGTTACTGAAACTAGTTTATTAGACTCTGAAGAAGGAATTCGATTTAGAGGATATACCATTCCTGAGTTACAACAAAAGCTTCCAAAAGCCCCAAAGGGAGATGAGCCTTTGCCAGAAGGTCTTTTTTATCTGATGTTGGTGGGCGAATTACCAAATCAAGAAGATACTGAGAACATTACAAGTTTATGGCAAAGAAGAAGCCATGTTCCTAATTACGTGTTTGATACTATTGACGCATTGCCTTTAAGTACACATCCGATGACCATGTTTGTGATTGGTGTGATGGCATTACAAACTGAAAGCAATTTTGCAAAGGAATATGCAAAAGGGCTTAATAAGAAAGATTATTGGAGCTTTGTTTATGATGATGCAATGGATTTAATTGCTCGTTTGCCAAGGATTGCTGCTTATATCTATCGCAGAAAATATAAGAATAACGAACATATTCAACCCAATGGTTTATTGGATTGGTCTGGAAATCTGGCGCATATGATGGGATTTGATGATGAAAGCTTTAAGGAATTAATGCGTTTATATATGACCATTCACGCCGACCATGAAGGTGGCAACGTTTCAGCACATACTACGCATTTAGTGGGTTCTGCATTGAGCGACCCTTACTTGAGTTATGCAGCGGGCATGAATGGTTTGGCGGGTCCTTTACACGGATTGGCAAATCAGGAAGTGATTAAGTGGATTTATGAAATGCAGGAAACTCTGCAAACAAAAGAACCCTCTAAAGAACAAATTGCTGATTATGTTCAACAAACATTAACTGCCGGTAAAGTTGTTCCAGGTTATGGGCACGCAGTTTTACGCAAAACAGATCCTCGCTTTACTGCACAAATGGAATTTGGAAAAAAACACATGCCTGATGATCCATTAGTAAATACTGTCTGGAATATTTATGATACAGTACCACCAATTCTTCAGTCTTTAGGTAAAATAAAAAACCCTTGGCCAAACGTAGACGCACATAGTGGGGCATTATTAGTGCACTATGGTCTAGTAGAATATGAATTCTATACCGTTCTGTTTGGAGTAAGTCGTGCTTTGGGTGTTCTTGCCAGTCTCTGTTGGGATAGGGCTTTAGGTCAGCCATTAGAGCGTCCTAAATCTGTAACAACTGAAGCTGTAAAACTCTGGTTACAAGGAAAAGAGGAAATTTGGGAATAATAGCTTTTAGTTAAATAATTTTGAATTCTTTAGGTCCGCCATCTTTTATTGGCGGACTTTTTTTATTTTCAAGTCTTATTGATTGTTATCCCCATTCTTCTAAAACTGCCGTCGCAGTAGCTTTTCTTAAGTTTATCCAATTTATTTTTAAAAATCGATAACAAATCGTTGGTTTTTTGTCTCTGTATTTTATACAGGGAATTGTACTTTAAAAACAATCTATGGCAACAACAGGAACCGAAAAGTCATCAAGGGGTTTTAGTGGGTTAAATACCTATACAGGTCAGTGGACAGAAAATGAGATTATTCATTTGCTGAAGCGTACGATGTTTGGTGCAAAAAAGCAGGATGTAGATCATTTTAAAACAATGACACTCTCCGATACTATTAATGAGTTATTAAATCCAGTTGCAGCCCTGCCAGCACCCCCTGTAAAAGATTATACTTTGGATGCAACAGTTCAAAAACCAGATTCAACAATTGCCATTGGAGATACCTGGGTAAATGATGTTAATTCGGATGGCACTGTGAATTATTATAGAAGGGTGGCGTTTAAAAAATGGTGGATGGGGTTAATGGTGAATCAGGATAGAAGTGTTAGGGAGAAAATGACCCTTTTTTTACACAATCATTTTTCAACTGAAAGCAATACTGTAGACAATGCAAATTATGTGTACAATCATCACGCATTATTAAGATCAAGTGCGCTTGGAAATTTTAAAACATTAACTAAGAACATTACCCTGGATCCAGGAATGTTGGTGTATTTAAATGGACAGGTAAATACAGCAACTGCTCCTGACGAAAATTATGGAAGAGAGTTACAAGAACTTTTCTGTTGTGGTAAAGGCACTGATTCCCAATATACAGAGAGCGACGTAAAAATGGCAGCGAAAGTATTAACTGGATGGAGAAATGATAGTGCTAAATTAAGTTCCTATTTTACTGCTTCTCGGCACGATACAACAACCAAACAATTTTCAGCTTTTTATCAGAATAAAACTATCGTAGGTAGAACAGGTGCTACTGCGGGAGATTTGGAGATCAATGATTTGATGGATATGATTTTTGCAACCAATGAAGTGGCAAAATATGTTTGTAGAAGAATCTATCGTTGGTTTGTATATTATGAAATTGATGCCTCTATCGAGGCAAATATTATAACGCCATTAGCAAATATTTTCAGAACAAATAATTATGAATTAAAACCTGTTTTATCAGCTTTGTTGAATAGCGAACACTTTTTTGATCCTGCAATAATGGGTGCACAAATTAAGAGTCCAGTTGATTTAGTAGTTGGGATGTGCAGGGAATTAAATGTTCAATTTCAGCCTGATTCAGATTATGTAAGCAATTATGGATTATGGAATTTTTTAGTAAATACGGTATCAAATATGCAACAGAATATTGGGGATCCACCAGACGTAAGCGGATGGAAATCGTATTATCAATCTCCTCAATTTTATGAAATATGGATCAATAGTGATACCTATCCTAAAAGAGTTCAGTTTACCGATTACTTGTGTGTAAACGGATATACTTTTAATGGAAAAAAAATATTAGTTGATGGCATTGCATTTGCAGAAACCCTTAGTAATCCCGGAGATCCCAATGTATTATTGAATGATGTTTTGAAATATTTATATCGAATTGATTTGTCAGCTTCATCAAAGGCACAGATAAAGAAAGATATTTTATTAGCAGGTCAGTCAACCGATGGTTATTGGACCGACATCTGGAATTTATATGTGAGTCAACCAACCAATACAGCAAATACAACTTTAGTTAGAAACAGATTAAGAGATCTGCTGAAATATTGTATGGACTTATCTGAATTTCAATTAATCTAATTACAAGTACAACGAAAACGATTTCATGAAAAGAAGAGACTTTTTAAAAAATACATTACCCGTTGGTATTATGTTGCCATCCATTGTGAATGGAATGTCGATCAAAGCATTTGGCTCTACTTCACCTTTATTGGCTTCTTTATTAATGCCAACAACAGAAACGGATCATGTGTTGGTTCTTGTACAATTAACTGGAGGTAATGACGGTGTGAATACCGTAATTCCGCTGGAGTTTTATAGTAATTATGTGAATGCGCGAACCAATATTGCTATTGAAGAATCAAAAGTTTTAACTCTAACTGGCACTCAGAAAGTGGGGCTTCATCCTTCCATGACTGGAATGCAAACGATGTACAATGAAGGGAAACTTAAATTAATTAATAGTGTGGGTTATCCGCAGCCGAGCTTTTCGCATTTTCGGGCAACAGATATTTGGATGACGGCAGCAGATAGTAATCAGCAATTGGATAGTGGATGGACAGGAAGATATTTGAATTATGAGTATCCTAATTTTCCAAATGGTTATCCCAATAGTACCATGACGGATCCGTTGAGTATTCAAATTGGTTCCGTTACTTCACTCGCCTTGCAAGGTCCGGCAGTTAGTATGGGGATGAGTATTACCAATCCGAATAGTTTCTATAATTTAATAAATGGATTACAGGATCCCGCGCCCAATACCTATGCTGGAAAGGAATTAACATTTCTAAGAAGCATGTCGCAACAAACGCAGCAATATGCAACTGTTGTTAAAGCTGCTGCAGCTAATGTAACTCAACAGGCGCCTTATCCAGCAAAAAATAATTTAGCGGATCAGTTGAAAATTGTGGCAAGATTAATTAAAGGAGGATTGAAGACGCGGATATATATGGTTTCTTATGGAGGGTTTGATACACATTTTAATCAGGCTGATACAACTGATACGAGTATAGGAAATCATGCAAATTTGTTGAAAAATGTAAGTGAAGCCATCAAAGCTTTTCAGGATGATCTTAAATTTTTAAGTATTGAAGATCGGGTAATAGGAATGACGTTTTCAGAATTTGGAAGACGTGTAAAAAGCAATGCAAGTGGCGGTACTGATCATGGAGCTGCTGCTCCAATGTTTGTGTTTGGAAAAAATATTTTGCCCGGTGTTTTGGGTGATACTCCCAATATCCCAGCAAAAGTAACTGACAATGATAATGTGCCTTTTCAGTATGATTTTAGAAGTGTTTATGCTTCCATACTCACGCATTGGCTTTGTGTAAAAGAGGCTGATTTGCAACAGGTACTTTTGAAAAATTTTCAACTTTTACCTATCGTAAATTCGGCCACCTGTAAAGTTGTTAATCCAAATCAAAGTGGTAGTTTACTAATCTCTAATTATCCCAATCCATTTACAAACAGTACCACAGTTCAATTTACAACTGCTGGGGGACATACGCTGGTACAAATAATGGATGTATTGGGAAGGGTGATCAAAGTATTAGTTGATATTGATTATCCCGCAGCTGGAAATTATCGCGTGCCTTTTGAAACAGCAAACTTGGTAGCTGGTGTTTATTATGCTCGGTTTCAAAACTTAACTGTACAGCAAGTACACACTATGGTAAAAGTAAATTAGAAAATAATTAATAGATGGGGCATTTAAGGGCTCTGCCGTTTGCATATTTTTTAAATTTATAAGTCAATGAAATTTCACCACTTCTAAAATATTGCGCCTCTGTTTTCTTGGTCATGTTTATATCATAAGATACACCTATCATAATGCGATTATAATCTATACCTATATAAGGAATAATAGCATCACCCAATCGAATCCAAGAACCCATATACAATTCTACATATTGTGTTGGGTTGGGTTGTAAATAATAACTATACACAGCACCAATTAAAATCTCATTTTGAATTTGTTGTTGCTGGTATTGAAAACTTGCATGTATAGTTGAATTATAGCTGATTGGCAAATAGCCACCGCCATGAATATTAAATCTGGGACTTAAATTATTTTGTTGATCATTAAAATGCATGTCGGGTGAAAAAGTATGAAAGTATGAGCTACCTATATAAAACAAATTATATTCAGTTGTAGATAATGTATAAATTAATCCAGCATGAAAATCTACAAATGATTTCGACAAATTTCTTCCTAATAAAAGTTCAGTAGAAGGCATTGTAAAACCATCAGCGGTTAATTGATCTTCAAAATAAGCAACACTAGGATTAAAGCGATAATTTACATAACTCGCCTGTAACCCTACGCTTAATGAACTAAACCCTTGTTCGTCCAGACTCTTTTTGTAGGCCACTGAAATAGCAACATCATTTTCGCTTAATAATCCATTACCAGATCGATCACTCATAGCTACAATTCCAATACCCATGCGATCGTAAGTAGGAATTTTTTTTTCAAAAATCGGAGCATCAATAGAAACGGTATAAGTTTTAAAGGCATTATTTATAGATGGCCATTGGTTTCTATAATTTGAGTTGGCTCTGAAGTCGCCATCGAAATTGCCAGTGTTTGCAGGGTTAAGCGTTAAAGGTGATGCAAAAAATTGTGAATAATGCGGGTCTTGTGCACAGCAAAGTCTGAAAATAAAAAATGAGAATAATAGAATAAAATAGTGCTTGCCCATTCTTATCGTATTAATGAAATGGTTCCACTATAGGTTTTACTAGACCCATCTCTGAACTCTAATATGATAGTATATACATAAGTGCCCATTTCTGTATTTTTTCCATTTGTAGTGCCGTCCCATCCACTATATGCATCATTCGGTAATATATTATTTTTTTCAAAAACTTTTTTGCCCCACCTATTATAAATTAAAAATGATTTTACTTTATCTACATCTTTACCAGCAATAACATAAAAACGATCATTTAATCCATCAGCATTGGGGGTAAATACATTGGGTAATGCAAGGGTGTTTTGAAAATATACATTTACATTAATTCCCACAGAATCAGTACAATCATATTTGGTAGAAGCATTTAATTTGTAGGAGGTACTTGAATTGATATTTAATAAAGTATTCAAACAGGTATCACAACTCAATCCAATACTTGGAGTCCATTTTAAATAAGTTATTGAATCTCCTTCATGATCTACCTGTATCGCTTTTTCTTCCCTTCTGTAAAGGTCAATACTATGAATGGAAGAGCTGATCCTAAATGCGGTATAGCTAGCACTTGCTTGATTATTGGTTAATACTTTCTCAAATTGGGATTGATTTTTATTGATATTATAACTAACTAAAGAAGTTGAAGGCTTCTTTATAACTTGTTCAATAGTAGAACAAGAATTTGTAAATGTGGTAGAGGTTGGTAATATATGGGTATCTATTAAGTGAGTGCCATTTCCAAGTGAATCTACTTCATCATAGTATTTAATCTCTGTGGGTTTTTTAAATGCAGTATAATGGTTGCCTAAGCAAACAGTAGAAGTGATAAGAACGCTATCATTTTGGTAACAGTCGATTCTATTGTTTACAATACTAATATCAATTGGAAAAATATTGATGCGTGTAAACGTAGAATCAAAACAATCAAAATTTGTTTTTGCAAAACTTTTTATTGTTGTGGTATCTGTAATGGTTAAAGTAGGGTTCAGGCAGTTTGAACAACTTAAGGCTCCATTTGTAACCCATTGAATGCTGTTAATGGGTTCTCCTTTAGCTGTTATTTTTAAGTTGATCAAATCGTTTATAAATACGGTGGTATCGTTGGAAGGAGATACTTTATATTTTAGTCGAAAGTTCTTATAATCAGATTCATTATTGAAATTACTTATTTCAACACTAGGATTATCTTCATTCACAAATGCTGAAATGCTGTCTAACTTTGGACTGCTAGTTGCAATTATAGTAGTATAACCCTGATCGCATTTACCTAAAATATCATTGGTAGTATAAAAAGTGTTTTTTAAAGTAGGCATCAGTTTATTGTAAGGTATTTGGTCATGAAATCTAACTGAAGTCCCTTTTGGAATAGTATCATAACCATAATTGTGAACTGTAAAACTCACTTTGATGCTATCATTCTTGTAACAGTTCACAGCCCAGATTGTTATACCTGCATCTTGCCTGGGATCATTTACTTGAAGTGAGTATGTATTTGATTTACTTACACAGGCACCTTTTGAAGCCACCAGATAAATTTTATAATTGCCAGAAGTAGCGAAAGAATTCAAATAGTCTTTTGAAGTTGAAACTTGTGTAAAATTCAAACCGTTTTTATCACTCATAAACCATTGATAGGTATCAGCATTATAAGAAGTATTCACAAAAGTTACAGTATCCTCATATATATTCGAAGTAGAAGCAACGATCCTTTTATTGGGCGAAAACCTTGCATCTACTCCGCAATTCACAATTACATTTCCCGTGTAAGAAGCAAAACAAGATCTTGTTGGATTGTATGCAATTAATTTTACTGTATTGGTACCTGCACTAGGAAATGATTGTTGAAAATCAGTTGTATTAGTTTGTAATGTTCCATTTAAGTACCATTCATAATCTGAAGACCCAGTTGATGTATTGACGAAATCTACAGTTGAACCAATAATTGGATAAGGATTACTATTCCAGTTAAAGCTGGCTTGAATATTATCAGAGCAGGGTGCAGAACAGGCATCACTTGTTAAGAGACTACCACCAGAAAAGATTGAAATAAAATCCTGCATGCGTTGCGCTTGCCCAAGTGTAAACATACTCGGACATGAAGTATAATCCATAAAATTCGTCACATTGTCTGGCACATCTTTTAAGAAGGGCCCGGATATAGTATCAGTATTGCAAGTGTTGGCAGCTGGAGAACAGCTTCCAGGTTTATTTGTAGCATCTGGTGGTGTATCACAAACTTGATCTCCATCAATTGTACAATCGTTATTCCGACAGTCCATACCCGTAAAAGTGTGGAGTAACGATAAATAATGGCCAAGTTCGTGTGCAACTAAAGGAGCAGACAATGCGGATACAACAGCGCCAAATCCAGCTGATGCATAGCCACCATATCCAGTGCGCGTCCATTTACCACAATCAAATGTGGAAGGAGCAATTTCACCTTGAATACTATTCACAAGCCAAACATTTGCATATTTAGAGGGATCCCAATCAGACAATTTGGGTAATTGTGCGGCTTCTAAATCAACATCCACATTTTGGTAGTAAGATTTAATTCTATCAATGCCATTTGTTTTTCCGCCTGTAGGATTTTTCTTTGCCATACAAAATTGTATATGCGTATCAACACCCGATGGGTCTGAAGCGTATATGTTTCTATGAGCATATGCATCGTTTAATTGAACAAGTGCATCATAGATCATTTGATCTGTAATAGCATCAGGGTTATCATTTACAATATGGAATACGATGGGAATAGTGATATCGATCAGTGGCGCCGGAGGAGGTGCATTGAGTAGGATGATTTTGCTATCATTTACTGAAGTAACTTTTTTTTGAATAAGTAGGTTATTCCTTGCTTGGGATTTTTTTCTTAGTTGTAAATTTTGCATTTGCTCTAATTTGGCAAAGCTGGAATCCTTCCTTAATAACTCCGTAAATCGTTCAGAACCACAACCTTTTGAGGATGTACCAGTATTGTTGCCATCCTGGCTAAAAACTGTGTTAGCTATTAAAACAAAGTGTAGGAAAAATAGAAAAGTTATTTTCATCTATAGCGATAGTAATAAGAATCTTTAAATAATTAAAGTTATACTATTTAGATACAAGAATATTGGGATTTGTTGCCTTAACAGAGGGAAAATTAAGAGTAATAAACATTAGTTATAATGCAATTGTTAGTTTCTCCAAATCTTCCTCAGTATGCAATGCATTTAGTACGGCTCGATTTATCTTTATACCAGTTAGGTTGGGATAAGAAAAGGAAGATATAATGATGTCTTTTTTAGAAAAATAATCTTCATCCATATTTTCTGGCAGAATAAAAACAGGGAGATCCGAATGAAAACGAATCTCTTTTTTGTTGACTATTAACTTTTGAAATTCTTTTTTTAGGTTGTTTAGCGTTTCTCTTTGTTGTTGATAGATGGATGCAGCATTACAAAATGCAAATAACATACTGGGAGAGGGAGGCGTAACTGCAGTATACCAACTGCTTCTTCTAATTTTTTCAGCCGTATTTTTATTGGTACAACTGATCGCTCCCGCTTGAATATTCAATGCTTTGGAAAGCGAATAAGTGATGATGTATTCGATATTTTCTTTTCGAGGTAAATTAGAACTTACACCAGCTCCATTATTTCCTATTAACCCAATACCATGACTATCGTCGATAATGCAAATAATATTTTGTTGAATCTCGTTTAAAAAAGAAAAATCGAATACTTCTGCTGTGAGCTGATTGACTGAATCACTTAATAAAACTGGTGGGGTACAATATACATTGTTATTAATGGTTCGAACAGTTTCGGAAGCCCAGTTTGAAAACGACAAATTGGAATTGGTTCCAATACGGATGGCAGGATGGCAAAATGGTGCATGAAAAATCTTTGATCCTTCAATAATAGTTTCTATTGCAGCTTTACCAGCCGTAAACCCACTCGGCAATAAAACGGTATTTATTATTTGGGTAATGCTGCTTAATTGGCTTTCTGTTTTTTCGTAAAGGTCAAGTGCGGTATTTGAAATTCGCGAACTTGGGAATATGGCTCCATACATTTCAATCCCTTGTTGTAAAAGGCCGATGAATGCAGGTTCATGGTTCATGCCTAAATAGGAGTACCCTGAAAAAAACAAAAGTTCTTTTTCATTTACAAAGGCTGTTCTTCCAGGAGTTTGCGTTAGTGTAAACATGAAAAATCAATCGGGAAATCTTAAAATTAAATTTTTTAGATACACTTAAAGGTACAAATCACCCAATATTTTCATTACTTTTTCTGGTATGCAATTTTTCCGCCTACAATGGTAGTTAGTACTTCAATCGAACCAATTTTATTTTTTTCAATATTTACCGGGTCCTTATCTAAAATTACTAAGTCAGCATATTGACCTGCTTTTATTGTTCCTTTCAAATTTTCTTCATGTGTAGTATATGCTGCATTAATTGTAGATGCTCTAATAGCGTCCTCAACTTCTATTCTTTGATCTGGTCCTAAAATGTTGCCTTCATTTGTTGTTCGATTTACAGCACTTCCTAAACGAATCATGGCTTCATATCTTGAAATAGGAAAATCTGAATGTAGTGCAAAAGGTATTTGCATATCTAAGGCAGTTTTAGTAGGCATCATCATAGATAATCTCTTTGAACCATAAACTGTTAGCTGACCTCCCAACTCATTAATGTAAGAATGAAATACTGGAATAATCTGATCTTTTTTTATTTTATCTAATATCGATTGATTCGTAACACTACAATGTTCAATTCGATGACGCAAATCCTTTTTTGGAAATGCTAATTGCGCTTTTTCTATGGCACTAATTAACATATCAATTTCTCTATCACCATTCGAATGGCAGGCAATTTGTAACCCTGCTGTATGAATTTTAAGAACTAAACTATCTAATGATTCCTGACTCCTTGCTGGTGGAATACCATAATAATCTTTTTGATTAGTATTTGGATTCAGCATTTCATAAGGATCATATAACCAACATGTTTTTCCACTCAATGAATTGCCATGAAACATTTTAATTCCTGCAACTCTTAAATATGGTGATGCTTCTGTTTTAATTTTACCAGAAATAACTTGATCTAAATAATCGACAACAATATATAAATTGAACCGAAATGGAAATTTTTCTGCAGCTAGTTCATGATAGATCTTTAATTTCTCAGGATTAGTACCACAGTCGCCAATACTTGTTAATCCTCCGGCAAGCATTTGTAAAAAATACTTACGATATCCTTCTAGTTCCTCGGCATGTGTAGGCTTAGGTATTTCGATGGTACTATTCGATTTAAAAAATTTTCTTGCAGATTCTTTTATGATTCCATCAGGAATTCCATTTTTATAACGCTCAAATGCTCCGCCCGGAGGATCCTGTGTTTCTTTATTAATAGCGTTTAAATCAAGCATCATAGAATTAACTGCAGCTAGGTGTCCACTCGCATGCACGATCAAAACTGGATGATTGGTGGTTGCTTTATCTAAACTATCTCGAATAGGTTGTCCACCCAACTTCAATTCATTATATCCAACCCCTTTTATCAACATTCCTTTTGGCGTAATGGCAGCCTTTCTTTTGATCAATTCGATTAAGCTTTTCATTGAACTCACAGTGTCAAGACGCAGATCAGCATAAGGTTTATCCCAAGTATAAATAGGATAGGGGTGTTGGTGTACATCATTAAATCCAGGAATAACTGTCCTTCCTTCTAAATCAATCACTTTAGTATTTGCAGTAATATATTGGCTTATATATTTATTTGAACCCGTAGCAATAATTTGTTCTCCTTTGATAGCCACTGCTTCTTCTCGATGTCCATTACTCTGAAGGGTGATTATATTTCCTTTATACAAAACTAAGTCGGCTGTTTGACCCCAACTTAACTGGAAACAGGATGAAAATACAAGCACTAGAAGGAAATACTTCATAAAAGTTGAGATTGAGTTAATTCATAATTTGATACCATTGATAAAAGTAGAAAGCTGAGATGTATAGACCGTATGATTGCTATTAATTTTATATGAAGATATTTTGGCAGAGGGTTTACATTATTGTTCTAATGTATTTTTAAAGAAAAAATGAGGACTTGCAAAATTGTCTCTTTTGAATCTCCAGAAAAGCCCTTACAACTGATTGATACTATAATTCCTGACTTAAAAGAGAAAGAGATTTTAGTTAAAAATGAATATGCAACACTTTGCAGAAGTGATATTTACACTTATACAGGGATGCGCAAAGAGAAAAATCCAACAATTCTGGGACATGAAATCATTGGAAGAATTGATACTTTAGGGCCCAATGCGCCACTTTTAGATCTTAGGGGCAATTCTTTACAAGTTGGCGACAGAATTACCTGGGCTATTTTTGCTAGTGATCCTGCATCTGAGTTTTCTAAAAGAGGAATGCCTCAAAAGGCTGCTGACCTTTTCAAATACGGGCATGAACAAATTAAGGAAGACAGTACTTTACATGGAGGATTAAGTGAGTTTACTATTTTAAGAAAAAATACTCCAATTATTAAAATTGATGAAGCAGTTCCATTAACAGTTGCAGCAATTATTAACTGTGCAGTGGCAACAGTTGCAGGTGCTATCCGGGTTGCAGGTGATTTAACAGGAAAAAAAATAATGATTTGTGGAACTGGAATGCTGGGCATCATTGCCTGTGCAATGGCTAAGTCGAAAGGAGCTGCTTCTGTAATTGCGATTGATACCAATGAAGAAAGATTGAAAATAGCTTTTGAATTTGGTGCAGATGAAAACTTAGCAATCAATATGGGGCAAAATAATCTTCAGCAACTTTATTTTGAGAAGACTGGGAATAATCTTTTAATTGATACATTAATTGATCTTTCAGGTTCTCCAGATGCAATGGAAAATGGTATCGACACTTTAGGGATTGGAGGTACTGCTGTTTTTATCGGAGCAACTTTTCCTCAAAGAAAAATTCAGATAGATGCAGAAAAAATGGTTAGGAAAATATTAACCATAAAGGGGTTGCATAATTATAATGAACAAGATTTTTTGGCAGCAGTAGAATTCATTGAAAAGAACCATCTATCATTTCCATTTGAAAAATTAATTTTTGATGGGTTTACGCTAGCAACAGCTAATGAAGCTTTTAAACACGCAATTGATCAAAATAATTTTAGAGTGGGAATTCAAACAATATAAATGTAAGTATATCAAAAGCGAATTCAATAGAGTTAAAATTTCAAAAAATAACCCCACTGCCTTTATCAGTTTTGCAGGTGCTGCAGCTTTTATTACCTATTGCAGCATGTATGCATTTAGAAAGCCATTTGCAGCAGCAACTTTTGAAGGGTTAACTGTAGCAGGATTTGATTACAAAATTATTTTAATTATTTCTCAAGCCATTGGATATACACTTTCGAAATTCTTAGGTATTAGATTCGTCTCAGAACTTGAGCCTGAAAAAAGAATTAAAGTACTATTGGTGCTGATTGGAATCTCCTGGCTCGCACTTTTTTTATTTGCGTTAATTCCATATCCTTATAATTTTTGGCTATTATTTTTTAATGGATTGCCACTTGGATTCATATGGGGTATTGTCTTTAGCTTTCTTGAAGGAAGACGTTTTACAGAAGTACTTGGGGCAATCATGGCTAGTAGCTTCATATTTGCCTCTGGTATTGTTAAGGCAGCAGGTAGGTTTTTAATTGACTATTTAGATATCACAGAATTTTGGATGCCTTTTTTTACGGGGTTTCTGTTTTTACCCTTTCTTTTTTTAGGTATTTACATGTTACAAAAAATTCCTGCTCAGGATAAGGAAGACAGGGCATTAAGAACAGAAAGAAGACCTATGAATAAGAGGGAAAGAAAAAACTTCTTTTTCTTTTTTGCACCGGGAATTATTTTTTCAATTGTAATCTATGTAGCACTTACAGTATTTCGAGATATCAGAGACAATTTTGCTGTTGAACTTTGGAATAGCTTAGGGTTTAGAAATACTCCAAAATTGCTTGCACTTTCAGAGATTCCAATTGCCATAGCAGTTTTAGTAATCATTGGATTAATGATGTTAATTAAAAATAATAAAGTTGCTTTTTTTACCAATCAGTTTATCTTTCTTGCAAGTGGAACACTTTTATTATTAGTTTCTATTTTATTCCTTGAAAATAAAATTAGTGCATTGATGTGGATGATTGTTATTGGGTTTTCAATGTACCTGCCTTATATTTCATTTCATGTAATGTTGTATGAAAGGTGGATCGCTCTGTTTAAGTATAAAAGCAATATTGGTTATTTAATGTATGTAAGCGACGCATTCGGTTATCTCGGAAGTACTTGTATCCTATTCTTAAAGGGTTCAAAAAATATACAATTAAGCTGGTCTAATTTCTTTATATATACAGGCATCTTTGTTGGCGCATTAATTATAATATTTTCTTTGTTTTCTGTTTTATACTTTAATAGAAAAACAAAAGAGAATATTGGTATAACATTAGTTTGACAATTTAACTATGATAATTAGTAGGATATTGTATGTGTCATTCCCCATTCTAAGTCTTGTGTAGTTTCTAATGGATGTGCATTCCAAAAACATTCACGTACAGTTAATTCTTTTTTTTCAGTATCAATGGAAATAATATTGAAAGACAATTTGGTTTGATCTTTTGAAGAATATCTTCCTTTCATAGGAGAATCGGATCGAAAGCAGGGCAAATGGATATTTTGATCAGGTCCAACCCAATCATAATATTCTGCATAATTTGTATGCCCATGAAAATAGGCCTTAATATTTTTATGTGATTGAAAAAAACTGACTAACCCTCGTTGCTCAATCTTAGTACTGTCCTTTACGGATTGGCCATCTTTAAAAATTTCTACTACTAAGTTTTCGAATTTGTCATTCGGATTGATGGAATGATCGCCATTGGGATTCCGAAAAAATCTTGCTTCAGTATTTGGATCAGAGTGTGTAAAAATAAATGAAGGCATACTCTCTGGAATTAATTTTAAATCATGCTCTATCCAAACACGTTCAGACGAATCGGGCCATGCACTTACAAATATGAAATGTACGCCACCTATATTTTGGGAATAATGTATTTTATCCCTCTCAAAACTAAAATTACTCGTGTTAATAGGAGTAGAAGGATGCATCATTAGATTATAGATGCCAACCAATGAAGAATTATCCATTAAGGGTTCCATGGGTCTATGAAATCCAATGGCATTACTAATATCATGGTTTCCTGGTGTTAAGAGCAAATCAGATTTACTTCCATCTTTCTTTATTAAATGAAGCTTCGATATGAAATTTACTTCAAACTGACTCCAGGAAATTGAAGCAGTTTGGACACCCACTTCCTGTCTATTACATATATCACCTGTTACAATAACAGCTTCTACCGACCCAATGAGTTCACCCGCAGAACTGCCATTATCTTTTGGGAGATAAGTGATGGGAATTTTATTCATTTGCGCTACCATTGCAGCATTTACATTGGCTGCCGAAACATTTGAATCATTGCGAAATACCGGTTTTGTTAAACCAAAATGTGTATCAGAAGTCCAAATAAATTGTAAAGTCTTCTGCTGAGCCAATATACTTTCAGAACACAATAACAGGATCGTTAAACATCCGAAAAAGGAGATCTTTTTAATCATATAAGCAATTATTAAACATTATGTTCTTATCTATATAACCAGCTAGAGAGCAAATAATTAAATTGAAAATAATCAATGTTGGGTGCTCCTATAGCATTATAAATAAATATGGGTACTCTGGCGTCTGCAAGAGAACCATGACTTCGATAGGTGTCGGGTAAAGTTTCTGATTCAGAATCTAAATCACCAAAAACAGTTTTGCTATCGCCTAAAACAATAAGATCTCCAATTCTTTCAGGCATCAGATAAAATCTTTTAGCTGCATCTTCTCTTGTTATCACTTCGTCAACACCTTGTAAACCCGAAATTGCTTTTTGAACTTTTATTAGATCTTTCTGATTGTTTAGATATACATACGCTGTTCCACCAAAACCTCTATGGTGTTTAAAGTATTTATCGCGTTCTGGAGAAATAGCAATCTTAATAGGCACATTTCTATTTACACAAGCCTTATTCAAATCCCAACAATAGCTTTTATGAGTAACAGTATGATCTGCTGTAATTAAAATGGCAGCATCGGGGGCAGCTGCACTAATTTTTGCAATATACTGATCCAATCTATTCAAATATTCTTTCGATTCTTTAGCATCTGGTGCCCAGGTATGCATGGGATAATCTGTTGGGTGTATATATATAATACCAAGAGAAGTGTCATTCACTATGCTAAATAAAGCGGCATCAAGCAGCCAGTAATTTACTTCTCTTGAATAAATACTCGGGGGCGTTCCAATTCTTTTCACCCAAATAGGGGATGCCGTTTCTGGAGAGATAGTGTCAACGGTACCTCTGTTTAAAAGTCCGATTGATTTTTTCTTTGCAGCAAAAAGTATTGACTTGATTCCTTGTTTTTGTGCTCTTTCAAAAATGGTGGGAGCCAGTAGCAAACTATCATTTTCCATAAATTCCTCTTTCCCAGAATTTGTATCATAATAAGAGTTGCCTGTAATACCATGCACTTGTGGCAGTTCACCTGTACAAATGGATGCATTATTTAAATTTGTTACAGAAGGCATTAACGAAGGAACAATTTTAAAGATCCCATTTTTTTCAAACTGATTCAGTGTTGGCATATCACTCTTTCGATAATAGTCTTCACCAAATCCATCAATCATGAAAATAATAATTCGCTGATGCTTAATTGTTAATTGAGCAAAAAGGGAAGTGCAATTTAAAAAAATGCAAATAGCAATCAGACCGTTTTTGGAAAGTATTTTTTTCATGATCTATAGTTGGTGCTTTCTGATTTATAAGTTAAAACGCAACAGTTGCGCTGAGTTTGATTAAAATTAGTGTTTAAAATAATGAGAATTGTTTCTACCGCCCTGACTTGACCTGAAAAATGGAGTATTCATAAAAACTTAATAGACTCTCTTAATCTTTCCATGATAAGTATTGTAATCTTACTTTAAAAAATTACTACAAATTTCATATGAAAATTAAACTATATACTCTCTGTTGCATCCTTTTGTTTTTAAATTATTCAATTATAAATGGACAATCTGAAACTAAATATCCTTCAGGTATTGAACATGTAATTGTGATTGGGTTAGATGGAACAAGTCCCGATGGAATCAGGTCTTCGAAGTCTGCAAATATGCATCAATTGATTCAGGAAGGTTCTGTAAAATGGAATGTTCGCACAGTGCTTCCATCATCTTCAAGTCCAAATTGGGCCAGTATGATTATGGGCGCGGGTACTGAAGCACATGGAATTATAGATAATGATTGGGGAAGAGCTGATTATTCACTCCCACCGATAGTAACAAATGAAGATGGAATATTTCCTACCATTTTTGGATGGGTTAGAAAGAATAGAGCCAATGCTGAAATTGGAGCAGTATATCAATGGGAAGGATTTGGGAGACTATTTGAAAAGTCAGCCTTGAACTTTGATAAGAATATGCCTACTGAAAATGCAACGACTTCAGAATTTTGTAAATATATCATTGCTAAAAAGCCCTTGTTGGGTTTCATGCATTTAGATCTTGTGGATGATATTGGTCATGAATTTGGACATGGAACTCCTGCCTATTATGCATCGGTTACAAAAGTTGATTCATTGATAGGATTAGTACTTGAATCTATTAAGGCTGCAGGAATAGAAAAGAAAACTTTAGTAATTGTAACGGCTGATCATGGCGGCGTAGGTTATGGTCATGGTGGTGCAACTGTGGAAGAAGCAGAAATTGCCATGATACTGAAAGGAGCTTCCATTAAAAAAGGGTATACTATTCAGCAACAGGTGTATACTTATGATTTAGCGGCTACTATTGCTTTTGCTTTGAATATTGTTCCACCATATGCCTGGACTGGACGACCTATAAAAAGTGCCTTTATTCATTTTGATGAACCAGCGAATTTATATGTAGGTAAATCATTAATAGCAAATCCAAAAGTTTTTCCTTGGAAGTATTTATATCAAGAGGCTGGTGGATTGTATCAGGATAGCATAGCAATTGTTTCTATGCAAACCATGGCTGAAAACGCAAAAACATATTATACCATTGATGGGAGTATTCCTACCATTAGTTCTAAATTGTATGAAACGCCATTTAAATTAGATACTACCACTGTAATTACTGCTATATCTTTTGATAATAATGGAAATGCGAGTATTCCTGTTAAAGCCTATTTCCGCTTCGTTTCTGCAAAACAACAACAGGGAGTAAACGTGCAATACTATTCAGGTGAAAGTTTGGGCTGGAATCATATGCCAGTATTTCAAAGTATTCAAAAGAGTAATCAATGGGATTCCTATGAATTTGAATTAAATCGTGATCAGGTATTATCAAAATTAAACCATGGAAATACCACATTTGGATGCATCCTTGAAAGTAATATTCAGATTGATGAATCAGGATTATTTACTTTCTTTTTAAGATCAGATGATGGAAGCAAATTATATATTGATGATAAAGAAATAATTAATAATGATGGAGATCATGGAGTGATAGAAAAAAATGGAACAGTTCAACTTAAAATTGGCTTACATAAAATAAAAGTAGAATACTATAATGGATCTGGCGGTTTTTGGCTGAATTTATTATACAAAGGTCCTGGAATACCCAAACAAATAGTGCCTGCAAATAAATTGATAAAATAAAATATAGAATTAATATGCCAATAGAATTTTAAAGAATATTTTCTCTAATTTGATAAAATATTTAATTCTTTTTGGAGGGGGACATTTTATTTTTTAAGAAAAAGAATCGAAAATTAAGAACACTAGAAAATTTGAATATCGCCATCTTTTATAACCTATTATAGACCCACTATCCCCCCATTTATGAAATTTAGAATACCTGGTTTTATTTGGTTAAACAAAAAGGATGAATTATTTGAAAAAATAAATAATTTGTTTAAGCGGTTAAATAAAAAAGTGGAAATAGTTCCTGAAGTAAAAAGCAGATTTAGGCTAAAAGCTACTTTTGCAGAGTCAATCAATTTTTTAGTTAATTACCCAACCACTGATAAGCACTCTTTAATCAAAGAGTTTACTTTAAAGCAATGGGAACTTGAAATAGAATTAATCAACCCAGCAAATGTATTTTTTAAAATATTTTTAACCAGTAACAATTTTCTTTCAAATTCAAAAGTAGTGCTTGAAATTTTTCAATTAAAGAATAATGAAATCATTGAAAAAAAACAAGCAATATTTAAAATAGGGAAGGAGCTAAATAATAATGATTGGTTGAAAATTAGCTGGGTTTAAAATGACAATTATAATATGGACAATAACGTGGCCAAACCGTCGACCTTCCCGAATGCATTCGGGACGCTCTAATTATAAGTAGAAACTAATTTTTCAATGTACTTTTTACTTTTCATTTTTTTAATTTGTAATTCTCTACTAACCGCATAAGAACGGGTTTCAAATTTCTCAGTATACATCAATACCCAAGGCATCCCTGAATGGGTTGATTTATTTCTTCCAGTATTATGTTGGGATAGTCTTACTGTTATGTCCTCACAGCTTCCAATGTAGTATTTATCATTCTTAGAAGAGTAAAGGATGTACACAAAAAATGGCATTGAGATTTCATTTATAAATTAGTAAACAAATTATAAATGGAATTTTTAATTATCGAACAAGTGAAAATATTTTAGACTTTTAAATTCGTCAGGTGTTAAAAACAAAAAAGCCCCTTTCGGGACTTTAAAGCTGTGGAGAGTAACGGGGTCGAACCGTCGACCTCTTGCATGCCATGCAAACGCTCTAGCCAACTGAGCTAACCCCCCAATAAATGAATGAACCATGTACGACCTTCCCGATTCCATCGGGACGCTCTAGCCAACTGAGCTAACCCCCCAATA
>JBAXHC010000018.1:0-41620 GCA_037139075.1 Bacteroidota bacterium | reverse complement strand
AGTCGGGACGACAAGATTTGAACTTGCGACCCCACGCCCCCCAGACGTGTGCGCTACCGGGCTGCGCTACGTCCCGAACTATCCATTTATATT
This sequence comes from Bacteroidota bacterium, assembly GCA_037139075.1. Lineage (GTDB taxonomy): Bacteria > Bacteroidota > Bacteroidia > Chitinophagales > Chitinophagaceae > Sediminibacterium. The sequence goes on along the minus strand of JBAXHC010000018.1, from coordinate 41,527 downwards.
TAAATGGGTTGCAAATATAGGAGTAAAAGAAATTTTCAAGTTATATTGCATCAAATTTTATCAGTCTACATGAAGATTCTGATTAGGCATGCAAGGATAATTGATACCCACTCGCCATTCAATGGCTTAATAAAAGACATTCTAGTTGATAATGACCAGATTATTGCAATTACAGATCAGATTACTGATGCTGTTGATCAAATAATTGAGTCCGCTGATTTAGAAGTGTCTATAGGCTGGGTGGATACTTTTGCTCATTTCTGCGACCCCGGTATAGAGTACAAAGAGACTTTAGAAACGGGAGCTGCTGCAGCTGCTGCGGGTGGATTTACACAAGTTTTTGTACTTCCAAATACCGATCCGGTTGTAGATAATAAATCGCAAGTAAGCTATATCGTTCAACAAAGCACGCCCCTTCCTGTTTCTATTCATCCAATTGGTGCCATTACTAAAAAGACTGAAGGAAAGGATCTGGCTGAAATGTATGATATGAAGAATAATGGAGCCATCGCATTTTCGGATGGACTGGCACCGGTTCAAACAGCAGGTTTATTTTTAAAGGCACTGTTATATGTAAAAGCATTTGAAGGTGTATTGATTCAGATTCCGATTGATAAGTCAATTGGTTCCGGAGGATTGATCAATGAAGGCATCACTTCTACACAACTTGGATTGCCTGGGATTCCTTCCATTTCAGAAGTAACCATCGTAAAACGTGATATCGATTTAGCCCGCTATACAGGTTCTAAATTGCATATAACTGGAGTTTCCACAGCCATCAGCTTAGATTTAATTGCTGAGGCTAAAAAAGAAGGACTACCCATCTCATGCAGTGTTACAGCTTATCAATTGCATTTCTGTGACGAGGACTTAGTGAATTATGATACTAACTTAAAACTCAATCCCCCTCTCCGCACAAGGAAAGACATGTTAGCACTTCAGAATGCTGTACGTAACGGATTAGTAGATTGTATTGCCAGTCATCATCTTCCTCAGAATTGGGATAATAAGGTTTGCGAATTTGAATATGCGAAATCTGGAATGATTGGGTTGCAAACCAGTTATGTTGCTTTAAATTCTATACTTCCTGAATTAAGTTCAGAACAAATAATTGCCTTATTAAGTACCAATGCCCGTAATATTTTTGCCATTCCTACTACCAATATAAATGTAGGATCCAAAGCAGAACTTACCTTATTTAGCAGGACGGGAAAAACAACCCTTACTGTACAAAATAATAAAAGTAAATCCTCTAATTCCGCTTTCTTGAATACGGAATTAAATGGAAAAGTTTTGGGTATATTACACAAAGGACAAATTATTACCAACTAAACAACCAAACTAACATGGAAACTAAAATTGTACAACCTTGGATGAAAGGACTGATTTTAAGTTTAATCACCATCACTTTCAGTATCGCATTGTATTTAACCGACCAATGGCAGAATAAAGCATTGGGCTATGTGTCTTATGCAATTGTCTTGGGTGGTATCATTTGGTCTTGTATTCATTATGCAACACAAATGAATGGAAACGTAACATTTGGGAATGTTTTTGCACATGGATTTAAAGTAACGGCTACTTTAATTGTAATTACAGTAGTGTATACATTTCTATCCGTTAAAGTGATCTTTCCAGAAATGACCGACAAAATCATAGAAGTTGCTGCAAAAGAAATGGAGAAAAATAAAAATCTTACTGACGATCAAATCAAAAGTGCATTGGATATGACGAGGAAATTCATGATGCCATTTATGATTGGAGGTACTATTTTAGGATATGGCATTTTTGGAGCCATTAGTTCTGCTATAGGTGCCGGCATCGCAAAAAAGAATCCGAACCCAACTCCTTTTGAGCAATAATTGATTTTATGGATCTTTCTATCATCATCCCTTTATATAACGAAGACGAGTCACTTCCAGAATTGTGCAGTTGGATTGAATCAGTTGTCACCAAAGAACAATTAAGTTTTGAAGTGATTATGGTTGACGATGGCAGTACAGATAATAGTTGGAATGTGATAGAATCGATTGCAGCAAAAAATAGCTGCTTTAAAGGAATTCGATTTCGACGTAATTATGGCAAGTCTGCAGCTTTAAATGAAGGATTTAAAGCTGCAAAAGGCCTTACCGTTATTACAATGGATGCAGATATGCAAGATTCACCAGACGAAATTCCTGGCCTTCGAAACATGATCATCACAGAGGGCTATGATATGGTTAGCGGATGGAAAAAAGTGAGATACGATAATACATTTACAAAAAACATTCCATCAAAATTATATAATGCAGTAGCAAGAAAAGCTTCAGGGATTCAATTAAACGATTTCAACTGCGGTTTAAAAGCGTATAAAATTGATGTGGTTAAATGCATTGAAGTATATGGAGAAATGCATCGATACATCCCTATTTTAGCAAAATGGAGTGGCTTTAGAAAGATTGGTGAAAAAGTAGTGGAGCATCGAGCTAGAAAATATGGTGTAACCAAATTTGGGATGAAGCGTTTTGTAAATGGTTTTCTTGATTTGGCAACAATTATGTTCCTGGGAAAATTTGGTAAGAAGCCCATGCAATTATTTGGACTTTGGGGAAGTTTATTTTTCCTCATTGGTCTGACTTCAAGTATTTATTTAATTATTGGGAAGTTGATGGATATTGATTTTTCCTTAACCAATAAACCTGCTTTTTTTATCGCATTAACTACCATGATTATTGGCGTACAATTATTCCTGGCAGGTTTTGTGGCTGAACTAGTGTCTAGAAATGCCTCAGAAAGAAATAATTACCTGATCCATAAAAAATTAGGAATCGAGGACTGATAAAGTTTCCTATGCAAAAAAAAATTGCGCTAATTGGTACAGCATGGCCATTTCGAGGAGGAGGAATCGCTTCTTTTAACGAGCGTTTAGCACGTGCATTTTTGGATCAGGGATTTGATGTAACAATCTATAATTTTTCCCTACAATACCCTTCTTTTTTATTTCCTGGTAAATCTCAATATAGTTCTGAGCCAGCTCCTATTGGTTTGAAAATTGTAGTATGCATCAACTCTATTAATCCTTTTAATTGGTTTAGAGTAGGAACGAAAATAAAAAAAGAAAAACCTGATTTGGTTATTGTAAGATATTGGCTTCCATTAATGGGCCCTTGTTTGGGAACCATCCTTCGAATCATAAAAACAAACCGCTCTTCGAAGATCATCTGCATTGCCGACAATATAATCCCACATGAAAAACGACCCGGTGATAAAGCCTTTACTCAATATTTTGTAAAACCAATTGATGGCTTTATAACAATGAGTAATAAAGTATTGAAAGACCTGCAAAGTTTTAGTGATACAAAAGCTATTAAGACAGAACATCCTTTATATGACAATTTCGGAGAAGCGCTATCCAAAGATGCAGCAAGAAAATATCTTCATTTACCAGTAGATGAAAATATTATTCTGTTTTTTGGTTTTATCAGAAAATATAAAGGTCTTGATCTTTTATTGGAGGCGATGAAAATTTTAAAAGATCGAAAAGCAAAAGATCCATTAACTATTTTACCGACTTTATTGATTGCTGGAGAGTTTTATGATGATGAAATATTTTATAAAAACAGGATCGATGAATTAGGCATAGCTGATTTATTAGATTTACGTACCCATTTTATTGCAGATCAGGACGTGAAATATTATTTAAGTGCTGCCGACTTTGTAATCCAACCTTATAAAAATGCAACCCAAAGTGGTGTTACTCCTTTAGCCTATCATTTTGAAAAACCAATGCTGGTAACGAACGTGGGAGGATTAGCAGATATGGTTCCGGATAATGTGGCTGGTGTTGTAGTGGAACCGAATGCAAACGCTATTGCAAATGGGATACAAAAACTATATGAATTAGGTGAGAACTTTTATCTTCCTCAACTTCGTAGAGAGAAAGAAAAATATAGCTGGTTGCATTTAACAGATGCCATTTTAAATCTGGCAGAAAATTAAACAGAAGCAAAACACAAATATTAAAATATGAAAAAAAATATTCAACATATTATTTCAGAAAGCATTGCAGTAAAATCTACCATTTTGGATGATGAAACATTATTGAATACTATTGAATCTATTGTTCAGGTAATCACTAATAGTTTTCAAGGTGGATTCAAAGTTCAATTTTGTGGTAACGGTGGTAGTGCAGCCGACGCGCAACATTTAGCAGCCGAATTTTCTGGTAGGTTTTATAAAAATAGAAAAGCCTTACCATCAGATGCCTTACACTGCAATAGCTCTTATTTAACAGCAGTGGCAAATGATTATAGCTATGATGAAATCTATGCTAGATTAGTAGAAGGAACAATGGTTAAAGGAGATGTTTTAATTGGAATAACTACATCTGGAAATTCAGGAAATATCGTAAAAGCTTTTGAAGTAGCAAAGGCAAAAGAAATTATTACAATAGGGTTTACTGGTTCAACTGGAGGAAAATTAAAAGCATTATCAGACTATTTAATTAATATCCCTTCTAACATCACTCCTAGAATACAAGAGTCCCATATTCTTATTGGGCACGTTATTTGTGAGTTAGTGGAGGATGCAATCTTTCCTGGTTAATTCAAAAGTAAAAATTAAAAAGTAAAAAAAATTGGGGTTGAATGTTTAAAATGAAACATGTTTAGTTTAAATCAAATAGATTCTTCGTTTACATTATTCATCGATCGTGATGGTGTTTTAAATCATGAGAAGCATGAAGACTATGTATTGAATTGGAATGAGTTCAAATTTTATAATACCACTATTGAAGCATTAGCAATACTTGCCCCTTTATTTAAAAAAATCATACTGGTAACTAATCAAAAAGGTATTGGAAAAGGGGTAATGAGCATAGACGACCTAGATAATATTCACAAGAATATGTTAGCAGCTATTCAACATGGTGGTGGAAGAATAGATCATATATTTTATTGTCCGGATTTAGATAGTAATTCCTATAACCGAAAACCCAATCCAGGTATGGCTTTTCAGGCTACTGAATTATATCCTGACATCAATTTGTCGAAATCGATCATGGTTGGTAATAGAATAAGCGATATGGGGTTTGGACGAAATGCAGGTATACATACTGTCTTTTTAAGTACCACCCACCCTGAAATTGATTTTCCACACCCATTGATAGATTTACGATTTGAAAACTTGTTAGACTTTGCCCATCAATTAAAGTCTATAATGAAATCCTAAATTCCATTACTATAGCTTCTAAAATTTGAATTCAGCACCATAGCCTTTATCTTAGTAGTAATGAATAAAATCATCCTCGTTATTTTCTTGATTTTCTGTTTTTATCAAATCGATGCACAACAGAAAAAGGATCCTAGTTTTCAAAAAATTGCTACAATTGAAGATGGGATAAAAGATTATTCCATTGCGATTTTGAATGCAACCGAAATGGTAGATCGATTTAGGGCGGATAGTTTGTTTACAAGGGGGCTTGTACAGGCTTTAAAAAATCCTAATTCTTTTTACTATCCATTCGACTCCTTAATTACCATTTCTAAACTCTACGCTCCAGATAGTACATTTCGAATATTTACATGGCAAGTAATGAAAGATTTTAGTGCTTATCATCAGAAAGGAGCCATACAAATGCATACGAAAGATGGTTCTTTAAAAATATTCCCGCTGTTTGATCATTCCGATTATACAGAATTTCCAGTTGACTCTGTTAGAGATGCTAATAATTGGATTGGAGCCGTTTATTATAATATTGTTTTAAAAACATTTAAAGGCAAAAACTATTATACGCTATTAGGCTATGATGAAAACAATGCCAAGACTACCAAAAAATGGATGGAAGTTTTGACTTTTGATGAACAGGGAAAGCCATTATTCGGAGGACGATTTTTTGATTATCCTCCAGATGATATCAAACCCCCACAACCCGCCTACCGGTTTTGTTTAGAATTTAAGAAACAAGCAGGTGCTAAAATTAATTATGATCCAGATATTGACAGAATCATATTTGCCCATTTAGTAAGTGAAAATGGCGAGATTAAAGAGAAACAAAGTTTAATACCCTATGGAAGTTATGAAGGTTTTTATTGGGTAAATGGGAAATGGGTACATGAAAAAAATATAGAAGTTGGTGACCCCGCCCCTGTTGTTAACCCAAAAAATAACCTGAATCAATATCCATAAAATGATACTGATTCAGGTCTACAAACAGTAATTTTCTATTTAATCTTACTTAATTACGATTAGTCAAGTTTAAGAACCGCTAAAAACGCTTCTTGTGGTACTTCTACATTACCTACCTGGCGCATTCGCTTCTTACCTTCTTTTTGCTTTTCTAATAATTTACGTTTACGACTTACATCACCACCATAACATTTGGCTGTTACATCTTTACGTAAAGCACTGATGTTTTCCCTTGCGATTACTTTTGCGCCGATGGCTGCCTGGATGGCTATCTGGAATTGTTGTCTGGTAATTAACTCTTTTAATTTTTCACAAAGCTTACGTCCAAAATCAGTAGCCCTACCCCTATGTATCAAAGCACTTAGAGCATCTACTTTTTCTGCATTCAACATGATATCCATTTTAACGATATCCGCTTCACGATAGCCAATTGGAGAATAATCAAATGAAGCATAGCCCCTTGTCTGACTCTTTAGCTTATCATAAAAATCAAATACAATCTCTGTCAACGGCATCTCAAACGTTAACTCAACCCTTGAAGGTGTTAGGTAACTTTGATTCAACAAAATGCCACGCTTTCCTAAACACAGTGTCATGATATTACCAATATAATCAGGCATGGTAATAATTTGTGCCCTGATAAAAGGCTCTTCAATCCGATCGCATTTAGTTGGATCGGGCATTTCAGAAGGATTGTTTACAATTATTTTGTCGCCCTTAGAAGTATAAGCCAGGAAACTTACGTTTGGTACAGTAGTAATGACGGTCTGATTAAATTCGCGCTCTAATCTTTCCTGAATAATTTCCATGTGCAAGAGCCCAAGGAAACCGCATCGAAAACCAAAGCCTAATGCCTGTGATGTTTCTAACTCAAATGTAAGAGAAGCATCGTTTAGCTGCAATTTGTCCATGCAATCACGTAGTTCTTCAAATTCATCTGTATTAACCGGATATATACCTGCAAATACCATTGGTTTCACCTCTTCAAAACCATGAATCATTTCACCAGGATTATTAGCCAATGTGATGGTATCTCCTACTTTAACTTCCTTTGCTACTTTTATTCCAGTGATGATATATCCCACATCTCCTGCCTTTACTTCGTCTTTTGGAGTCATTGCGAACTTTAATACACCAACCTCATCCGCAAAATAATCCATCCCTGATGCTACAAATCTAATCTTATCACCCTTTTTAAGCACTCCATTAAGAATACGATAATAAACGATAATGCCTCTAAAACTATTAAATACACTATCGAAAATCAAAGCTTGCAATGGGGCCTCATAACTCCCTTTGGGAGCAGGTATTCTTTCAACAATCGCTTCAAGAATCTCATCGATACCAATTCCACTTTTTCCACTAGCCAATAAAATATCTTCTGCTTTACAACCAATTAATTCAACAATCTGATCGGTAACTTCCGGTATTTTAGCCCCATCCATATCGATCTTATTGATCACGGGAATAATCTCCAGATTATTATCAATAGCTAAATATAAATTGCTAATTGTCTGAGCCTGAATACCTTGAGATGCATCAACTAATAATAAAGCTCCTTCACAAGCCGCCAAAGCCCGGCTAACTTCATAACTAAAGTCTACGTGTCCGGGAGTGTCAATTAAATTAAAAACATATTGTTCTCCTTTGTAAGGAAAATTTATTTGAATAGCATGACTCTTAATTGTAATACCCTTTTCACGTTCCAGATCCATATCATCCAAAACCTGGTTCATCATATCTCTTTGGCCTACTGAATTGGTATGTTCCAATAAACGGTCTGCCAAAGTACTTTTACCATGGTCGATATGTGCAATAATGCAAAAATTCCTAATATTCTTCATAAGGCTGCAAAGATATGTGTGAGAAGCACAAAAATGTACGATTATGTTATTAATGACATGTGAATAACGATAGATTGCAGAAAGGGTTTATTTTTAGGGCATAATCCTGATGTTAATGCTACTAAAAAAACTAAATAAAAAAGCTCAGATCAATAATGAAACTGGCTTGGGAACTAATACCGCTTTAGGGGGTGGCCGTTTTTTTAATAAGAATGGTGTTGCAAATGTAGAAGTTAGGGGTCTTCATTTTTGGCAGCGTTTGAACCTTTACCACACTATGCTTTCGATGAAAAGATGGAAATTCCTTTTGTCGATCATGTTATTTTTCGTTTTAATCAATCTTTTCTTTGCTGGAATCTATTTGTTAATAGGTATCGAACATTTGAATGGTATGGTTGCGGAAACCCTAGCAGAAAAATTTGGAGAGGCATTCTTTTTTAGTGCTCAAACATTTACAACAGTAGGTTATGGAAGAATTAATCCAGTAGGATTCATCACCAGTTTTATTGCATCACTTGAAGCACTTACTGGTTTAATGAGCTTTGCATTAATGACGGGTCTTTTATATGGAAGATTTGCACGTCCACGTTCCTTTATAAGATATAGTAATAACGCCTTGTTTGCTCCTTTTGGAGATGGGGTAGCACTAATGTTTAGAATGGTACCCTATACCAAGAATTATTTGGTAAACGTAGAAGTAAAAGTAACAATGGCTATGAAAGTTTTAGAAGATGGAATTAAAAAAAATAAATTTTACAATGTACCCTTGGATATTTCTAAAGCTTCTACTATGACAGCAAACTGGACACTGGTGCATCCAATCAATGAGAACAGTCCAATTTATCAATTTACAAAAGAGGATATGGCTAATGCTGAAGTAGAATTGCTCATATTTGTTCAGGGATTTGATGAAAGTTTTTCGAATACAGTTATTTCTAAAGCATCTTATACATTTGAAGAATTTGTGTTTGGTGCGAAGTTTATTCCAATGTATCATCCTAATGAAGCAGGAGATACTACCATTTTACATTTAGATAAATTAAACCTATTCTCACCCGCTGATTTACCTCTTCAATTCTAATATATATGCCTCAAATCGGTGAAAATTTATTAAAAGCTACTACCCTTTTAGAATCTGATGAGTTAGTTGGAATTCCAACTGAAACTGTATATGGATTAGCTGCAAATGCATTGAGCGATACTGCTGTAATTAAGATATTTGAAGCCAAAAACAGGCCCACTTTTAATCCTTTAATTGTTCATGTTGTTGATATAAATGCAATCAATAAATATGCAGAATTGGATCCCATAAGTTTAAAACTTGCTGAAGCATTTATGCCTGGTCCTTTTACATTATTGCTTCCTAAAAAGCCAATTATTTCTGATTTGATCACAGCGGGAAGTTCAAAAGTTGCCATTCGTGTACCAAATCAAATAATGACAACAAAATTATTAATGCTGCTTACTTTTCCTCTTGCCGCACCAAGTGCAAACCCATCAGGTTATGTTAGTCCAACTACAGCACAACATGTTCTAAATGGATTAAAAGATAAAGTGTCTTATATTTTGGATGGGGGGCCTTGTGAAGTTGGACTTGAATCTACCATTGCAGAAGTTTCAAATAATCAAATTGTATTACATCGCTCAGGAGCAGTAACGGCTGAACAAATGGAATTAATAACTGGACTAAAGGTAGTATTGAAAGAAGAGGCTGATAAAAATCCAGCAAGTGCAGGTCAGATGAAAAGTCATTATGCAACTAAAACTCCATTAATTCGTGGTGATATTCCTACATTAATCCAGCAATATGAAGATAAAAATATTGCAGTCATCTCATTTAATACAGTATATGAGGGATTAAAAACGGGTCATCAATATGTGTTATCGCCAATGGGCGATTTAAAAGAAGCCGCCAAACATTTATTTGAAGTAATGCGTTGTATTGATGAATTTCAGTTTGATATCATCATTACAGAAATCTTTCCAGATCAGGGTTTAGGCAGGGCAATTAATGATCGTCTGGGAAGGGCACAGGAAATAAATAAATCTTAATTATTCCCAGAATTTTACAGGATACTTCGTACAAAAATCTTTTTCTGATATCGATTGAAGTTCCACAGTAAAGTCAATTAATTCATCTTCAGGTAAAATTTCCTGAATGGCATTAAATAACTGGCGTTCCTCAAAACGAATATGTTTTTCTAAAAGATTGGCAAAAGAAGCGATGGTATCATACTGTTCCGAACGAGCTTCATTATTTAGTTTCTGAATGATGAGTCTAATTTCCTGATGTTCGTTTTTTAACTGAGTTAAACCTTCCAATAACTGAGGATATTTATAGGCTAATGGTAAAAACAATAAATCTTCTTTTTCAAAATGAAGACGTAATTCTTCCTCCCAGAATTGGATAATAAAATCGCGCATCTCTTTAAGAGAAGCATTTTTCTTTAATCCTTTCTCTAATAATAAAGAAGCTAATAATCCCTGATGGTGTTGCCTCGACAATGGTTGCAAGGTAGGATGTCTCAAAATTGCCATTACTTCAGTGCATTAATTATAGCCACAAATTCTTCTGCAATTAATGATGCTCCTCCAACTAATCCACCATCAACATCAGGCTGAGAAAATAATTCAACTGCATTGGATGCCTTTACACTACCTCCATATAAAATAGATATAGAATCTGCAATAGCGTTACCATATTTAGAAGCAATATGACTACGAATAAAAGCATGAATTTCCTGAGCTTGAGCGCTTGATGCTGTTTTACCAGTTCCAATAGCCCAAATTGGTTCGTAAGCAATTACTACTTCTTGTAATTGTTCTTCTGTTAAATGAAATAATGATTCATTCAATTGTTTTGCAACAAATTCATTTTGGTTATTGGCTTCACGAATTTCTAAAGGCTCACCACAACAAAAAATAGGTTTCATTTTGTTTGCAAGACAGATATCTAATTTTTCTGCTAATAACTGATTGCTTTCGTTATAATATTCTCTTCTTTCAGAATGTCCTAATACCACATATTGAATTCCTACTGATTGTAAAATTTCAACTGATGTTTCACCGGTATAGGCACCACTCTTTTTATTTGAGCAGTTTTGTGCTGCAATAAAAACATTCGATTTACCTGCAAATTTCTGTACAGCCATAGATAAATAAGGGAATGGCACTGCAAATACAGCTAATTGATGACTAGCTAATTGGTGTGGTTTAGCTATAATGTCATTCAATAATTGTTCTCCTTGTTGAAGGGTTAAATTCATCTTCCAGTTTGCAGCTGCGATTTGCTTTCTCATATGATTACTTATTTCTCTTTTAATTTATTATAATGTAAATGCTCAAATTGATTTCAGGTAGGAATAAATTATTTCTTACTGATTTTGGGCAAATATAGTTTCCAAAATGGAAGTTTCCGCTTCTGTAATGTGTAGATTTTTCATTTTCTTCCAATTGTCAATAGCATAAAAAGCTTTTTTAAGATCATATCGATTGCCACTGATACCCCAGCTAAAATTATTGAATATGGTGGGAAGTAGGCCTGCACCAAAAACGTTACAGCTTACTCCTACAATGGTTCCAGTATTAATGGAAGAATTAATCGCCACTCTCGAATAATCGCCCATAATCAACCCGCATTTTTGACCAACTCCGATATAAGAATTGGTTGCGTAATTCCAAACTTTTACTTCTCCGGCAGTATTTTTAACATTACTATTTGTTGATCCTGCACCCATATTACACCATTCTCCTATAACCGCATCCCCTAAATAACCATCATGAGCCTTGTTTGTATAACCCATAATCACTGAATTCTTAATCTCGCCTCCCCCCATACAACATGGGCCAAGACTAGTAGCCCCATATATTCGACTATTCATTTTTAATACCGAATTAAAACCCATTGAAAATGGGCCACGAACACATGATCCTTCCATAATTTCAGCATCCTTTCCAATATATATCGGCCCTGTTTTTGAGTTAAGGGTACAGAATTCTAATTTGGCACCATCCTCAATAAATATATCAGCAGTTTGAACAACTTGAACAGTTGGAGAAATGGGCTGAGAAGACCTCCCCTTTGTAACTAATTTAAAATCTTCCCTTATCATGCTATCATTCCAAAGCATCAACTCCCAACAATATTTTAATCTTTTTACTTTTTCAGAGGTTTTAATAGGATTGTTAAATAAAGAAATATCAGGTGTAAAATCATGAAACCCTATACTTGTTCTACCAGCAACAAAACCAAACTCGTCAATAATACAAGAACCATTTTCTAAGTTTAATATTTCTACCAATAACATATCGTCTGGCATTACTGAAGCATCTACCCAAATATGATCATGAAGAATTGGGGTTGGATATAATACCTGTAAGTAATTTTCTGTTTTAATAAAAACTTCTTCTTTTGATTTTAATGCCCACCTTTCCTGGATGGTTAATATCCCAAATCTTAAAGCTGCAATAGCTTTTGTATAGGTTAATGGGAATAAACTATTTCTCGATTCAGTATCAAATAAAATAATTGCCATATTACAAATTAACTGATTATTCTACAGACCTCAATCGACCATAATTATTTTTGTTCTAACTTTGCCGGCTACATCTTTAAAAACAATCGATATGAGTTTAGGATATTTCTCTTACCCACTTCCAATTAATGAGCCTGTACTGAATTATGCACCAGGATCTGCTGAAAGAGCTTCCTTGAAAAAAGCCTTAGCAGAACTTAAAAAGAAACCTATTGAGATCCCCATGTATATTGGATCAAAGGCTGTAAAAACTGGAAAGTTAGTAGACATTCATCCTCCTCATGAATTGAGCCATACATTAGGATCTTTTCATGCAGGCGATGCGAGTCATGTTAAACTAGCAATTGAAGCTGCTTTAAAAGCGAAACAATCATGGGAAGCAATGAGTTGGGAAAATCGTGCTCAAATATTTTTGAAAGCGGCTGACTTACTTGCTACAAAATATCGTTTTCAAATGAATGCATCCACCATGCTTGGTCAAAGCAAAAATGCTTACCAGGCAGAAATAGATGCAGCTTGTGAACTAATTGACTTTTTAAGGTTTAATGTTCATTTTTTGAGTAAAATATATCAAGAGCAACCCATTTCCGGAGCAGGTATGCACAACCGTCTGGAATGGCGTCCTCTGGAAGGATTTGTGTTAGCAATTACTCCATTTAATTTTACGGCTATCGGAGGAAATCTTCCAACTTCAGCTGCCATGTGTGGTAATGTGGTTGTTTGGAAAGCTGCGAATACTCAAATTTACTCCGCACAATTATTCATGCGTATTTTAAAAGAAGCTGGATTACCTGATGGGGTTATAAATTTAATATATGTTGACGGTCCTACCATCGGTTCAGTTTGTTTTTCACATAGAGAATTCGCAGGAGTTCACTTTACTGGATCTACAGGAGTATTTAATAGCATGTGGAAAACCATTGGTGAAAACATGAACTTATATCGTAGCTATCCAAGAATTGTTGGTGAAACTGGAGGTAAAGATTTTGTTATTGCTCATAAGAGTGCAAACGTAGATGCAGTAGTTACTGCTCTAGCTAGAGGGGCATTTGAATATCAGGGTCAAAAATGTTCTGCAGCCTCACGAGCATATATTCCGAGTAATATGGCGGAAGCAGTAAAGACTAAATTAGTTGCTGCTTTGAATTCCATGAAAATGGGCACGGTAGAAGATTTCAGCAATTTTATCAACGCAGTGATTGATGAAAAATCATTTAACAGCATCACAAAATATATCAATAACGTTAAGAAGGATCGGAAATCAAGTATTCTTGTTGGCGGAAACTATAGCAAAACAAAGGGTTATTTTATTGAACCAACTGTGATACTTACTAAAGATCCAAAAAGCACTACTATGTGCGAAGAAATTTTCGGGCCGGTATTAACGATTTATATTTATGATGCTGAAAAATTTGAAGCTACCCTTTCACTTCTTGATAGTACTTCAAATTATGCACTTACAGGAGCCATCTTAGCTCAGGATAGAGCAGCAGTTGAATTAGCAACAAATAAGTTAAGAAATGCCGCTGGAAATTTTTATATCAACGACAAACCAACAGGTGCTGTTGTAGGGCAACAACCTTTTGGTGGAGCCAGAGCTTCCGGTACTAACGATAAGGCAGGAAGTCAATTGAATTTATATCGCTGGTTAAGTGCCAGAACTATAAAGGAAACATTTAATCCACCAACAGATTATCGATACTCTTTTTTAAATGAAGCATAATAAAGCGCCCCGAAAGGGGCGTTTTTAATTTAGCAATATGTTCATATGAATTTACAAAATGATTCCTTTTTCATGTTTAACATTGCGACTTTACAAAATGATTATTTAAATGAGAAAGTTTCTATATATAATATTTTTGTCGCTTCCTATTTTTCAATCTTTAACAGTCAACGCCCAAAACATAGAAAGAGTTTTTAAAGGAAAAATTATTTTGTCAAATAATCGTCCTGCTTCTTTTGTCAATGTTTCCTTGTTGAAAAACAAAAGTCAAACCATTACCGATGAATTTGGAAAGTTTTCCTTTAAACAATTATCTGGTTTTACAGACACAATAATTATCACTGGTATCGGATTAATTTCCAAAAAACAAATTGTTCAAATTTCCAATATTGGACAAAAAGAAATTGATATTCAAATGGAGTTTGATATCAACATGCTACAAAATGTGGAGATCTTTGGAAGAAATATAGAATCTTACAAGAGTGATTATAGTTTTGCTACATCAAAAACGAAGGCAACAATTTCTGAAATTCCTCAGTCCGTTTCAACGGTAACAAAAGAATTAGTAACAGACAAAATGCAAATGCACCTGACAGATGCATTAGAAAATGTGGCAGGTGTTACGCATTATTCGGGTTATGAAGAATATAACATTCGCGGCCTTCACGCTGAAAATGCCAGACTCATCAATGGGTTGAGAACCTTCAACACATCACTTACAAGTCCTTTATTGGTTAATGTAGAAAGAGTTGAAGTGATTAAAGGTCCAACCTCAGTATTATATGGTAATTGTGATCCTGGCGGAACCATTAATTTAGTTACTAAGAAACCATTGACCGGGAATCATTTTTCTGCTAGCATTGGCAAAGGAACCTGGAATGCATATAATGCACAATTAGATGCAACTGGTCAGATTAATTCTGAAAAGACTTTGCTCTATAGATTAAATACAGGTTATGAACAGAAGGAATCTTTTCGTAATGGATACTTTCTAAAATCTTTTCAAGTAGCACCTTCTATTTCTTTTATTCCCAATAATAAATTACAAATTAATTTGGATGTATCTATATCCAATACTAATTCAGTTGTAGACAGAGGACAACCAGCTTTAGAAGAAAATGACAATTTACTTTCCACACCTATTCAGCTTTCCTTAATTCAGCCAACTGATTATTTAAAAGAAACAAATTATTCTGCAGTTTTATCTGCCACTTATCAGTTTAATAAAAGACTCAGTTTTAACACTAGTTTGCTGCGGTACCAAACCAATCAAAAACTATCTGAACATAATATTGAAGACTTCATAACAGATGATTCGCTTTACCTAAGTTACAATTACAGGCATGTTAAATCCACCACCAACACTTTTACAAACTATTTTAGTTATTTAATTAATCAAGGAGAAATAAAGCACCAAATCATTATAGGTTACGACTATATTTCAAACAAATTAAGTGCAAATGAATGGGAAGGTGAATTACCTGAGTTTGGTGTTAACAATAGAGTAGTCGGCACATTTAGTTTATTAAAACCAGAATATGTTGCACGAAATGTAGCGCAGTATCATTCAATTATTGATTCCGCAGGTGGCGAAGAAATTGCCAATGGCGTTTATACTACAAATGGAATTTATATTCAGGAACATTTGACTTTTAAAAAATGGCAATTGATTGCAGGAATTCGTGGAGAATTTTTCCAATCAGGTACTGAAGAAGATAATATTACTCGCGTAAATAAACTGATACCCAAAATAGGCGTAAATTATTCCTTAGATAGGAATTATCATATTTATGCCAACTATCACAATGGGTTTGATCCTTTTGAACCTAGTTCTGTATTACAAGTATTTAATCAACCTTTTAAACCCGTTACTAGTAATATGTTTGAAACAGGTGTTAAAGCAGATTTATTCAGAAACCAACTATTTGCCAGTCTTGCTTTATATCAAATTAGAATCAATAATTTGGCTGTAAATGCAAATGACATTACCAATCCAAATTTATATGTTCAAAGAGGTGTACAGCAATCAAAAGGTTTAGAAATTGAAATGCAAGGAAATATCAATACAAATCTTAGTGTTTTTACTGGGTACAGTTATAATCAAACAGAAATTATTAAAAGTATAAAATCAGAAGAAGTTGGAAAGATAGCCGAGAATGCCCCAAAACACAGCAGTAATAGTTGGATAAAATATCGGTTTACCAATAGTATTTTAAATGGACTAAGTGTTGCATTTGGCCATACACAAGTGGGTCAAAGAAATACCTTAGATAAAGATGTAATCTTGCCAGGATATGTTTTGTTTAATGCCGGTATTAATTATCAAATAAAGCATTTCAAACTTGCATTTAATCTAAATAACATATTCGATAAAGTTTATTGGAACTCGGCCTATAATAATACAAATAAATGGCCTGGATCTCCGAGAAACAGTATGTTTAAAATTTATTATAACTTTTAATATTCATCATTAATTCGTGCCAATATGAAACAGTTTTTTATTTACGCTATTACAGTATTATTATTCAGTTCATTAAATGCACAAGTGAATACCTCCAAATTACAGGCCCGTGTAGAACTTCCTAATGGATGGTCTTTAACTCCTGCAGGAAAAAGTATTCCTTTAGGTGATCTGCCTTTAAATTTAGCCATCTCTCCTTCTCAGAAAATAATGGCAGTAACTAATAATGGACAAGGAAAACAAACGCTTCAATTGATTGATTTAGTCAATGAAAAACTGGTGGATGAAATCAGTATTGCTAAATCTTGGTTGGGATTAAAATTTAGTGCAGATGAGAAATTTTTATACGCATCCGGAGGAAATGATAATTGGATTTTAAAATATGCTGTAAATAAAAATAAGCTGACACTAGTTGACAGTATCGTTTTAGGAAATAAATGGCCGGTGCATATATCACCAGCTGGACTTGATATAGACGATGCTGCAAACCTTTTGTATGTAGTAACAAAAGACAATAATTCGCTTTATACTTTTGATTTAAAAACCAAACAAATTATTGATACTTTAAAACTTCCAGCAGAAGCATACACCTGTAAATTATCGAACAACAAATTAGAACTATATATTACTTGCTGGGGCGGAGGAAAATTGTTGATCTATAATACGCAATCAAAAAGAATAACAGATGAAATTCTCGTGGGAAGTAATCCTAACGATTTCTGTATTTCAAAAAATGGGAATTACTTATTTGTAGCAAATTCAAACGACAATTCTGTTTCAATTATAAATAGTAAAACTAAAAAAGTTATTGAAACATTAAATGCTGCACTATATCCAAATGCGCCGAATGGTTCTACTACAAATGCAGTTGCTTTAAGTAGTGATGAAAAAACTTTGTTTATAGCTAATGCAGATAATAATTGTTTAGCCGTTTTTGATGTGGCTGTTCCTGGCGCTAGTCACTCTAAAGGATTTATTCCTGTTGGATGGTACCCAACAGTAGTAAAAACTATTGGAAAAAAGATTTACGTTGCAAATGGGAAGGGATTTACATCCTTTGCAAACCCTGATGGGCCAAATCCTGTAACAGAAAATATCAACCTGGGGTTTCAAAAAGGTGATACTTCAAAACCTAAAGAAGTAGAATATATAGGCGGCCTTTTTATAGGAAGTTTGTCCATCTTTAATGAACCCAACGAAAATCAATTAAGTGCATATTCTCAAGCAGTGTACAAAAATACACCTTATAGTAAAATTAAAGAATCAATATCGGAGGGAGAAAAAGGTAATCCAATACCTTTCAAAATTGGAGACTCCTCTCCTATTAAATATGTATTTTATATAATCAAAGAGAATCGAACATATGATCAGGTTTTGGGAGATATGCCGGAAGGAAATGGAGATCCTAAACTTTGCTTATTTGGAGAGAAGATAACACCAAATTTACATGCACTTTCCCGTGAGTTTGTATTATTGGATAATTTCTATGTTGATGGAGAAGTAAGTGCCGATGGACATAATTGGAGTTTGGGAGCTTATTCAAACGACTATTTAGAAAAAACCTGGGTAACTAGTTATGGAGGAAGAGGTGGAGATTATGATGCAGAAGGAAACCGTGCTATTGCCAATAATAAAAATGGATTTATTTGGGATTACTGTAAAAGAGCTGGAATAAGTTATCGGACTTATGGAGAATTTGCGGATGATTACAAACCCAATATTCCGGTTTTAAAAGATCATTTCTGTACTTATTTTACAAGTTGGGATCAAAGAGTTAGAGATACTACAAGAGTGGGTCAATGGAAAAGAGATTTTGATTCGTTGGTAGCCATCAATGCATTACCAAAATTAAATACGCTTCGTATAATCAATGATCATACCGAAGGTTTAAGTATTGGAAGGCCTACTCCATATGCACATGTGGCTGATAATGATTTGGCAATTGGAATGTTTATAGAATATTTAAGTAAGAGCCCTGTTTGGAAAGAATCTGCAGTATTTATTGTAGAAGATGATGCGCAGGATGGTCCTGATCATATTGATGCACATAGAACCACAGCTTTTGTGGCAGGTGGTTTTGTAAAAAGACATTTTGTAGATCATACGATGTATTCTACCTCTGGAATGTTGAGAACCATAGAATTGATTTTAGGAATTCCACCTATGAGTCAATATGATGCCGCTGCAACTCCCATGTTCAGAAGTTTTGGTCAGAAAGCTGATCTTACTCCTTTTATAGCAAAGCCATTGCAAACAGATATCAATGAAAAAAATGTCATGAAAAGTGTTTGGCAGCGTAAGAGTGAAAAATTTGATTTCACAAAAGAAGATAGAGTTCCTGCCAAAGAATTTAATGAAGTGCTTTGGAAAGCGGTAAAAGGACTGGACGCTGAAATGCCATCTCCAAAGCGAGCTGCGTTTGTGAAAGAGATTCTTGCAGATGATAAAGATTAATTCAAACCTAACCACTGCATCAATAGTTATTGAGCTATTTTATGCAGTGGTTAAGTTTAAAGAATAGAGGGCATTATCCAATATTTTAAATGCATCCATTAATTGAGATCTGGTAATTATTAAGGGTGGGCATAATTGCAATACATTTCCTTGAGAAACTTTAAAGCTGAGTCCTAAATCAAGACAATAATACATCACTTTTTCAGCTTCAAAAATTGCTTTTTCTTTACTATTTCGATCTTTCACCAATTCAATTGCCCATAGTAATCCGATTCCTCTGATATCTCCAATCCACTTGTGTTTTAATTCCAAAAGATGTAATTGATCTCGAACAAAAACCTCATCTTCTCTTACTTTTTGAAGTAGGTTGGTTGTTTCTATAAATTCTAACATTCCTAATGCGGCAACAGCACCTAACGGACTTTTTTCATGGGTATAATGACCTAAAGATATATGCGCAGCCACGTTATATTCTTCTCTTGCAATAATAGCAGCAATAGGAATAATACCAGCACCTAAACCTTTTCCTAAACAAATGATATCAGGTTCAATGCCATAATGCTCAAATGCAAACATTTTTCCAGTTCTACCAAATGCAATTGGAATTTCATCTAAGATCAACAGCACTTTATGTTTAGTACAAATCTCTCTAACTCTTTTCCAATATGCTTTAGAAGGAATTTGAACATCCGTATTCCGAATGGTTTCAATAATAAAAGCACCAATTTCACCAGCAGATTGTTCTATTTCAATTTCTAATTGATTGGCATAATGAATATCATCATAATTTGAATTGGTATTCCGATAATTCATTGGTGGATCAATATGGTTTACTCCTGGAAAAAGTGGTCCTAAATCTGTTTTGAATTGTTCTTCCCCACCAACTGCAATGGCATCCATGGAAGCTCCATGAAAAGAGTCCCAAAGTGAAATTACCTTATGCTTCCCAGTAACTACCCTTGCTAATTTTAATGCAATACCAATGGCACTAGTTCCCCCGGGAGCAAATAAAACCCTACTTAATCCTTCGGGAAGCAGACTTGTTAACTTTTCAGCAAGCTCTATGGAAGGAATATTGGTATACCTCCTTGGTGAAAATGGAAGGATATCAAGCTGTTTTTTAACTTTTTCAACCACAAAAGGGTTGGAATATCCAATTTGGTGAACATTATTACCATGAAAATCCATATAACGTTTCCCTGTAATATCAAAAATGTATATTCCTTCGCATTTTTCTATAACCTGAAGACAAGGTGTAGATAAAGATTGATGAATAAAGCTATCCTCATCGCGCTTCAGCGCATCCAAAGCTTCCCGATTTCGAATGGTTTTATACCATTTTATACGCGAATTAGATTGATTTATATCACCTTCAGTGAGTTGGTCGATTATATCCATTGTGAATAAATTATAAAAACAGCATATTTTCCTCAAATATATTATTGAAAAAAGAGTTTAAACATTAAAGAATTATGATTTAAAAAAGACTTTAAAAAAGGCGATCTGAGCGGTAAAAACAAATGATAGTGATATTATGGCCACAATCTCCCCACAATCAATTCAATTTTAAGCTAGAACCCCTATATTTGCCCCTCTAAATTTTAGAATATTGTCAACGAAATTTTCAAAAGAAACCTACCTCTATTGGTACGAATTGATGCAGTTAATCCGTCAATTCGAATTGAAAGCTGAGGAAATGTATAAAATGGCCGGTAAAATTCGTGGATTCTTCCACGCCTATATTGGTCAGGAAGCCATTGCCGCAGGATGTTTAACTGCTACAAAGCCTGAAGATCCCTTTATTACTGCTTACCGAGATCATGGTTTGGGTTTAGCTAAAGGAATGTCGGCAGATGAGTGTATGGCAGAATTGTATGGAAAAGCTACCGGCTGTTCTAAAGGTAAAGGTGGAAGTATGCACTTCTTTAGTGCAGAACATCATTTCTTTGGTGGTCATGGTATTGTGGGTGCTCAAATTGGTACTGGCGCAGGTCTTGCATTTGCCGAAAAATACAAAGGCACAGACAATGTAGCTGTTGTATTCTTTGGTGATGGAGCAGCTCGTCAGGGTATGCTACATGAAAGCTTCAATTTGGCGATGCTTTGGAAATTACCAGTAATTTTTATCTGTGAGAATAATAATTACGCAATGGGTACATCAATTGAACGTACCAGTAATGTAATTGATATTTATAAATTGGCTGATGCATATGAAATGCCGGCTGATAAAATTGATGGCATGACTCCTGAAGCAGTTCATGAAGGAGTATCAAGAGCAGTAAAAAGAGCTCGTGAAGGTGATGGCCCTACCCTTTTAGAATTAAAAACATATCGTTATAAAGGGCATTCCATTTCTGATCCTCAAAAATATCGTTCAAAAGAAGAAGTGGATGAGTATAAAGATCAGGATCCGATTGTAAAAGTAAAAAATACCATTTTAGCAAATGGATTTGGATCTGAAGCAGACCTTCAAGAAATTAATGATAGAATTGATGCTATTGTAGAACAAAGTGTAAAATTTGCTGAAGAAAGCCCTTGGCCTGATGATAGCGAAGTTTATAAGGATGTTTATATCGATCAGAATTATCCATTTATTGTAGATTAATTTAATACTAACCCTACCAATTTTCAAAATAGAATTATGAGTGATCAACACGTAGCGCATACAGAAGAGAATGATATCGTTTTAAAAGCGCAAAATTTTTGGCAAAAGAATTCAAAAACCGTTCTAATAATAGTTGTTGCAATTATTGCAATTGCTGGTGGTTGGTTTGGTTATAATAATTATATTCTTAAACCTAAAGAAGACAAAGCAGCTGATGCCATCGTTAAGGTGCAAGAATATTTCAGATTGGATTCTTCTAATCTGGTATTAAATGGAGATGGCCAGAATAAAGGAGCATTGTATATTATGAATACCTATAGTGGTACCAAGACTGCTAATCTTGCTAAGTTTTATGCAGGGGTAAGTTATTTACACAAGGGTGAATTTGCTAATGCGGTTAAATATCTTAAGGATTTTTCAACCGATGCCAAGCAGATTCAATTATTGGCTTTTGGTAATTTAGGGGATGCTTTATCTGAACTCAATCAGAAAGACGAAGCAATTGCTTCTTATAAAAAAGCAGCAAGTATTTTTGAAATCGACGAAGCAAATTCTGCTGAATATTTATTCCGTGCCGGTTTACTTTCAGAAACTTCTGGTAAAACCAAAGAAGCTTTAGAAATTTATAAAGATTTGAAAGCCAAGTTTCCAAAAACAGACAAAGGATTTCAAGCCGATAAATACATCTATCGTTTAAGTATTGAAAAAAGCGAATAGATTTGTAATCTATGGCAAGTAAAGGAAATACATCATTAAGCAAAGGCATCCCTTCTATAAAGGATGCCTTTGTAGTTATAGTTAAAACAGAATGGAACGCTGCAATCGTTAATAAACTTGAAGCTGGTGTAAAAAAAGTTTTGAAAGCAAATAATATTTCTTTCAAAACTATCACGGTTCCTGGTGCTTTTGAAATCACGTTTGCAGTGAAACAGCATTACGCATATAGTAAAGTATTGCCTGATGCTTATATTAGTTTGGGTACTATTATTCGTGGCGATACTCCACATTTCGATTATGTATGCAAAGCTGTAACAGAAGGCGTATTGCAGTTAAATCTTAGTTTAGATGTGCCTGTAATTTTTGGAGTATTAACCCTTGAAAATGACCAACAAGCTATTGATCGTACAGGAGGAATACATGGCAATAAAGGTGAAGAAGCTGCTGTAACTGCAATTAAAATGATAGCTTTGAACAGAAAGTTAAAATAGCTTAACTCAATATATTTGAAATGAAAGTGCACCTGTTTATTCCGTGTTTTATTGACCAACTCTATCCTACCGTTGGATTTAACATGATAAAAGTGTTGGAAAAAGCAGGTTGCGAAGTTCACTATAATCCTAAACAAACTTGTTGTGGCCAACCTGCTTTTAATGCGGGATTCTGGGGTGAATCAAAAGAGGTTTGTACTAAGTTTTTAGATGATTTTGAAGGCGCAGAATATATTGTTGCACCATCTGCCAGTTGTGTGGGATTTGTAAGAAATATGTACGCCAAACTTTTTGATAACTCGGCACATTTACAACTTGCAAAAAAAACCTCGGAACGCATTTTTGAACTTTCCGAATTTTTAGTCAATATTTTGCAAGTTACCGATCTAGGTGCCAGCTTTACAGGTAAAGCAACCTATCACGATAGTTGTGCTGGCTTAAGAGAATGTCATATCAAAGCCGAACCTCGTACTTTATTAAGCAAGGTTGCAGGTTTAGAATTAGTGGAATTAAATGATGCTGAAACCTGTTGTGGATTTGGTGGCACTTTTGCTGTAAAGTTCGAGCCTATCAGTGTTGCTATGGGCGAACAAAAGATTACAAATGCTTTAGAAACTAAAGCCGAATATATTATCAGTACGGATATGAGTTGTCTCATGCACATTGATGGATGTTTAAAAAATCATGGTGCTTCTATGAAAGTAATGCACTTAGTAGATGTTTTAGCAAGTGGCTATTAATTACATGACGTTTTTGAATTTTTATTTTTAATTATTAATTTTCTTCATGCAATATTGGTTAATCAAATCCGAACCTTTTAAATATAGTTGGGAACAATTTGAAAAAGACGGAAATACCATGTGGGATGGTGTAAGAAATTATGGGGCTAGAAATAATCTTCGTTCGATGAAAAAAGGCGACTTAGCCTTTTGGTATCATAGTAACGAAGGCATGGAAATTGTAGGTATAGCTAAAGTAGTAAAGGAATCATATCAAGATCCAACCACCGACAATCCAGCATGGCTTGTTGTAGAATTTAAACCATTAAAAAAGCTCAAAAAATCAGTCCCTTTATCAATACTCAAAAATGACCCAAGGCTGTCTAATATGGATTTAATTAGATTAGGGCGCCTTTCTGTACAAACCGTTAAGGAAGCAGAATGGGAAATAGTGATGCAGTATGCGAATGGTAAGTAATTGGATTTCTAATACAAATGAAATACTTGATTAAAATGTTAAAAAAATGATCCCTACCCTTTCTTTGGATTTTTAATAACAAAGGGCTTCCTATTCTTGCACAAATATTATACATGTTAAAAACGCTATCTGTTTCATTATTATTTTCATTTTTGATTATTAATACTAATGCACAAACAGGAGAAAATTATCAATATTTAAAAAAATATATTCTTTCGCAACAGAACCTTAAAATAGATACAAGCAATTTTTTGTCCATCTATCATAATAAAGAATTACACTATTTATACCCTCTTTACAAATCTATTAGCCAGGAAAATAAATTAATAGATCATTTAAATCCAGTTCAATATTTAAGCGATTTGTCAGAATCTGTTTCTTTTAATGGAGATTATAATTCAGCTCTAGAAATTGAAAAAAAATCTTACGATTCCAAAATTGAAGATTCGATTTACAAATCGCTCAACAAACAAAATGATATAACTGCTGGTATAGAATTTAAGGATGCCAAAAAATATATTGTTGAAAAAAGCAGATCTCAAAGAGTTGTGATGATCAATGAATCTCATAATAAACCTCTTCATAGAGCTTTTACGGCATCCTTACTTGAAGAGTTTTATGCCATGGGATTCAGGTATCTGGCAATGGAAACTTTAAATCAATTTTCAAATGCATCATTAAGACAAGTGAATGTCTTGACTGGTCATTATACCTGTGAACCCATCGGAGGAGAATTAGTACGAAAAGCCATCAGCCTAGGTTTTATCCTTATTGCTTATGAAGACAGTAACTATAACCATACAGTTAACCAAAGAGAATACACACAGGCCGAAAACATCTATCAGATTCTAAAAAAAGATCCTGCTGCGAAGATTCTGGTGCATGCAGGTGAAAAACATATTGAGGAAGGTGCTATTAGTGATGACAGAATTCCAATGGCTGCTTATTTTAAAATTATTTCGGGTATTGATCCTTTTACGATAGACCAAACAAATCTAACCGAACAAAGTACTTCAGAATATGGATCTGCAGTTTATGAATTTTATTCAAAAAAGAATGTATTTGCTACACCTGTTGTGATATTAAAAAATAATCATGCCAAAGACATTTTCGATTTCAATTTATGTGATGTGTATATCATGCATCCACCAACTAAATATAGAAATGGCAGACCAACCTGGAGTGCAATGAATGGTTTGAAACAGGAAACAGCGATACAACCTATTTATCAAAAACTTTTCTTTGTTCAGGCATTTTACGATAAAGAGTTCCAGGAAAAACTTGTAGGCAAATTGGTCCCTGCAGATCAAACCTATATTACTGCACCAGACGGCTATTATTATCTATACTTACAAAAAGGGCGGTATCAATTGGTTTATAGAGATATGCAATATAAAATACTGGGCATTAAGGTATTAGTAGTTGAATAGTAATTGTAGACGGAAACGGCTATATTTGCGGCTCAAAATTTTGACATGGCATTACAAGCAGGAATTGTGGGTTTACCCAATGTAGGAAAATCAACTTTATTTAACGCAGTGAGCATTAGTGCTAAAGCACAGGCTAGCAACTATCGATTCTGTACTATTGAACCGAATGTTGGTTTAGTGGACGTTCCAGATGAGAGAATGGATAAATTGGCAGAATTTGTGAAGCCAAATAGAATGGTTCCTACACAGTTGGAAATCGTAGACATTGCAGGTTTAGTTCGCGGAGCCAGTAAAGGCGAGGGTTTGGGCAATAAATTCTTAGCAAACATTCGTGAAGTAGATGCAATTATTCATGTTATTCGTTGTTTCGAAGATGAAAACGTTTTGCGCGAAGAAGGTGCAATAAATCCCATTAGCGATAAAGAAATTATTGAAACAGAACTTCAACTAAAGGATTTAGATAGTGTAGAAAGGAAATGGAGTAAAGTTGAAAAAATGGCAAGAGTGGGTACTGATACCAAATCCAAAGCTGAATTTGAAATTTTGAACAAATGCAAAGAACACCTTGAAAAAGGAAAAAGCATTCATTCACTTGGATTAGATAAAGAAGAAAATTTAGCCATCGCAGATTTATTCCTTTTAACTGATAAGCCAGTTTTATATGTAGCCAATGTTGATGAAGCAAGCATGCATACAGGTAATAAATATTCAGATATGCTGAAGGCTGCAGTAACAGCTGAAGGCGCTGAGTTAATTATCATGTGCAATAATATAGAGGCACAGATCGCAGAAATGGAAGCTGCAGAAGATAAGCAGATGTTCATGGAAGAATATCATATGGAAGAACCCGCATTGAATCGCTTAATCAGAACTGCCTATAAATTACTGAATTTAGATACCTATTTTACTGCTGGGGTTCAGGAAGTAAGAGCCTGGACAATTCATAAAGGATGGAAAGCTCCTCAAGCTGCAGGAGTTATTCATACTGATTTTGAAAAGGGTTTCATCAAAGCTGAAGTTATTGCTTATGACGACTTTGTTAAATATGGTAGTGAAGCGGCATGTAGAGAAAATGGACGACTAAGAATAGAAGGCAAAGAGTATATTGTAAAAGACGGTGATGTAATGCATTTCCGTTTTAATGTATAGTTTGTTATAAGTATATTTGAATATGAGTAACCTATCTATTTGGGAGAGTGAAAGTTTTTATTCTACCCAAGATATCATTATCATTGGTGGAGGCTTTATGGGTTTATGGACAGCACTAAGTCTGAAACAAAAAAACCGAGCATTACGAATAACCATTCTTGAAAAAAATGTAACGCCACTTGGTGCTTCAACCAGAAATGCAGGATTCTCTTGCTTTGGAAGTCCAACTGAAATTCTTTCCGATATTGAGACCCTAGGTTTGGAAGAAACTTTAGAAATCGTAAGAATGCGATTCGAAGGCATTGAAAAAATTAAAAACACTTTTAGCGCTAAACAAATTGATCTGGATAATTGTGGTGGCTATGAATTGATTAATAAAGACTACAAGTATTTTAATCAACTGGATGAAAAAATCAATTTTCTAAATGGTCATTTAAAAGGCATCACAGAGAAGGAGCACACCTTTGTTAGAAAAGATAATTTGATATCTGAAAAAGGATTGACTGGTTTTGACGCAATGATTGAAAATACACTTGAATCTGGAATTCATAGCGGTAAATTAGTAAGTGCTCTCATTCAAAAAGTACAAGCAAGTGGTGTTTCCATTTTAAATGGAATTGAAGTTAAAAGTTGGGAAAGAAATTTAGATGGAATTCAGGTTTATACACATCAACAAATAAGATTTACGGCCAATCAAATCATGTTTTGCACCAATGCATTTGGAAATTCCATCTCACCAGAATTAAATATAACCCCTGCAAGAGGGCAAGTAATTGTTACTTCAGAAATTCCAAATTTGAAATTAAAAGGCACTTTCCATTTTGATGAAGGGTTTTATTATTTTCGGAATCTGGATGGTAAAATTTTAATAGGTGGCGCAAGAAATGAAGATTTCGAAGGTGAAAGAACAACGGATATTACTGGATCTGAATTAATTAAAAATAAGTTGATCGATTTTTTACATAAACATGTTGACCCATCATATAAATTTTCCATTGAAAATCATTGGAGTGGGATAATGGGTTTTACTGAAAATAAAAAACCATTATTGACAAAGCTTCATGATAATGTGTATGCAGTAATTGCATGCAATGGCATGGGAGTAGCACTCACTCCTATTATGGGAGAAAAGGCTGCCGAAATGTTATTATACTATTTTTAATATCCCAATTATTAAGAGATCAAAAAACATGAAACATTTTTTTAAATTTATATTCTTTCTTATTGTATTGTCATCATGTAAAGAC
This sequence comes from Bacteroidota bacterium, assembly GCA_037139075.1. Taxonomy (GTDB): domain Bacteria; phylum Bacteroidota; class Bacteroidia; order Chitinophagales; family Chitinophagaceae; genus Sediminibacterium. Next base: position 13,509 of record JBAXHC010000018.1, on the reverse strand, counting down.
AATACAAATTCAGAAAATCAATCTAGTAGTGCTGCAATCCCTACTCCTGCTTCGCTTTCCTATACTGTATTAAATGTTCATCCACATGATACCAATTCTTTTACGGAAGGTTTAATCTGGCTAAATGGCTCATTTTTAGAAAGTACCGGAGAATACAAAAAAAGCTATTTATTAAAGGTGAATCTTGAAACAGGCAAGCGTGAAAAAACTTTAAAATTGGGAGATCAATATTTTGGAGAAGGTATTGCAGTTTTGAATAATAAAATTTACCAACTAACTTATCGAGAGCATAAAGTTTTTGTTTACGATATGGATTTCAAAAAACTGCCTCAAGAGTTTGAATGGCCATATGAAGGTTGGGGAATGACAACTGATGGTAAATATTTAATAATTGATACTGGTGGCAGCAATCTTTATTTTGTGAACCCAGAGACTTTTAAAATTGAAAGAACATTGGGTGTTGTAAATAACAACGGATATGTATCAATGATTAATGAATTGGAGTATGTGGATGGTTATTTGTATGCTAATATTTACGAAACAAATTATATCATTAAAATCAACCCTCAAACTGGTTTGGTAGAAGCGAAAGCTGATTTATCCGATATTCTTAAAAGTACACATCCTGAATTTGATAATGCTACAAATGTGCTCAATGGAATTGCTTATAATGCAGAGAAAAAAACATTTTATATAACGGGTAAAAACTGGCCTAGTTTATTTGAGATAAAGTTTAATTAGAACTTACTTTTTTTCCAGTATATAGATTACAGAGCTACATTTTTTATGATCAAATATGGTTTTTAAATTAGATAGCAATCCTGTCCAAAAAGCGCTGAGATATTGATTCCCGCCTGTTTTATATTGTTCACTTAGCATTGAAACGTAGAAGCTATCAAACCACATTGGGCGAATAGAATTGATCTTAAAGCCTTTTTTATCAGCCAACATACTCATACTTTCCGGAGAAAAATGATATAAGTGTCTGGGCACATCGTATGCTGCCCAGTATTGTTGATATACAGAGGCATCATAACTAGTATAATTAGGTACAGCAATAATCAATCTTCCATTTTTCCTTAAAATAGAATGATATTTTTCCAGATATCCCTGTAAATCATGAACATGTTCTAATACATGCCACATCGTAATGGCATCAAAAGATTCTGGTGAAATTTTATACAAATTATCTGGTGATAACAGTTGAAGTTCATTAATTTCTAAAGCATTTTTTCGAGCTGTTTCATCAGGTTCTAATCCAGTAACTGCCCAACCAGCATTTTTCATAACTTTTGAAAATGCCCCAGTACCAGCTCCTACGTCTAAAAGATCTCCAATTTGTTTCCCTGTTGTTTCTTGAATTAATTTACGTTTTACCTGTAAAGTATAATTTCTTACCAGGTGATAACATCGATGTATAAATCCATCCTGTGTATCAGAATGAGAAATGTAATTGGCAGATTGATAATAGGGTCCAATGTTATCTGCCGTTGGGATATTTTGGGTAAACCGAAATGTACATTTACTGCAATGCCAGACTTCAAAAATTTCTTGACTTACGGTATAATCCTGAATATCTAAAAGCTTTTGAATGTGATTTGAACTACAAACAGGACATTCATTATAATGTATAGGGAAATCGTTCATGATATGATTCTACAGTAAATAAGGAATTACACGTAATAAAATAATAAAGCACCAATACCTAACAAAAGTAATCCCAGAGCATATACCCACCAGTTATCTCCTCCTTCCACATCATTTGCTTGCCCCAAAAATTCTCTAAGTTCATCTCCTTCCAATTCCTGCCCTTTAAAAGCGGCTTGTTTCAGATTGGCAGTTTTTGCCAAAGAAATAGCTTTATCGATATTAACCTGTGGAAATAAATATTCTAAAGGTCTATCTGCAAAAAATAATAAATGACCCGAATGTTCCCTTTTTAAGGTTCCAATTCCCTCAAGAACCGCGCCTTTTGTGTCTTGAGCTTCAGTTAGTAAGTTTTGAGCAAATAATTGTAAATGTTTGATCACATCAACTAATTCCATTCCAGACTCTGCTACTAAAAAATCGTAAAAATTACGATCTGGGGTTACCATTTCCTGTTTAAATCTGATTACCTGTGAAGGGGGATATAACAAATTATTGGTGCCATCAATCTGAGCACTCAGATTTTCAATATTAAAAACACCCACTTTGGGAATGCATAGATTTTTATGTAAAACCAGGTATTTGAATAAATACTCACGCATGGAAGAAACGATTTACTTAAACGAATATACAACTCCTCCCAAAACATTAAAGCCTAGAACTTCATATTGGTTCCAACGCTGGTATTTGTTATTAAATAAATTATTCATTTGTATCCAAAGATTCAGTTTTGGCATCACAGAAAACTCTGCCCCAAGGTTTAAATCTCCGGCTGGGTCCAATTTCTGACTTTGTAATAATTTATTCTGATAGCTACTGCCATCTCTGAAAAATGCATCTGCCTTAATCTGCAATTCTTTACTGATTTTCCATTTTAAGGTACCCGTTATCTCCATTGGGGTTAATCCAAATGCCTTATCATAGGTGGCTAAGTTGGTATACTCATTTAAGTTAAGTGCTCCAATGAATGAAAACTTCTCTTGAATATGGTAGCCAAGTTCTCCATGAATTCTAAGAGATTGTATTTTGGGATCAAACAAAATATCAAAACTTCTTCCATCTACATAATTGTTCACAAAAAGAGCCTGATTAAACAATTGTATGAATGAAAGTCTCGCTTGATAGGTCAGGTGATTCCCGGATGACCCTTTAAATCCTAAATATTGCTCTGAAAATCTTGTGTTCAAGATAGATGTAGGAGTTTGAATCCATGGGTTAAAACCGGCCAAAGAACGATAACTATTTTTCTGAAAATATCCTACCCAACCCAGTTCCGCATTTAAACCAGTTTCTTTAATTCTTGCTTCCGCTGTAATATTAGGAAGCAAAGAAAATTGTTGATTGTCCCAGGAAGGCTGAATCCCAATATTCAATTTGAAATTAGGGGTCATAAATTGAACAGTAGGATCGATATAAAACAAATTATTATTGATTTTTACAGCATTGGGAACTAGTGGAGCCTGATAACTTGCTATATCTGCATTAATTGCCATTTTGAATGCATACAAACTGCCAAAAGATTTCGTAAAAGGCAGCTTTGCAATTACATTAATTTCAGATGCTTTTCTATTATCAGCAAAATAATTTACGAATAATTGCGGATGGTATATAAAACCGTAATTACCAACCTGCTTATTTTGCACACCAAGCTCCAATCCTACTAGATGGAATCTTTGCAATAAATCATTCTTAGTTAAAGAAGAATCTTTGGGTTGAATTCCATAAAAATATTGAGTGCTTGTATTGTAAAATGCTTTTGCAGTCCACTCGTGTTGTGATGGCGTATTGAATATCGACAAAATATCAAACCCAGTTTTACTAAACTGTTGGAAGTCTAAACTACCTTTTGAAGAAATATGACTAGCATGCAATGCGATACTCGAAGTTTCCCGATCACCAAAAGAAAATCCAAGTTCTGCAAAAGGACTACTATAATTTCCAAATCCGAGTTTTACAAAATGTTCATTTTGCCAAGTTTCTGATGAATCAAGTCCTAATGCAATAGGCTTAATGGAAACAGGCTGATAGGAGAAGAATAAATTTTGAGAAGGGATTTTATAATTAACCGATAATTTATTCGTATCCGAAAGTAGTGAAGCGGCTGTAAAATTAATTTTGGCAGCAGTTTTAAGAGATGGTTTAAAAGCGGAAGTAATTACAACCTCCTTGGGGTTGCTTGTATCATTCAATGAAGCCCTCTCAATTCTTGGAATAGGAATTACTGCGTTGATACTTTCAACATGTTTTTGTGATGATTTCTTTTTTGAAGCATTTGAGGTAGTAGTTTTCTTTTTCTTTTTAGTTTGACTGGTCTCATCAACTTTCTTCTTCTTTTGTTTTTTTGCCTCAGCCACATTAAAACATGCCACTAAAAACAACAGAAGAATGCATATTTTTTTAAATGAATACATATTTACTGATTTACTGTTGTTCAATTTTGTTAGTCTTATTTTTTTCTATAATTACTGCTTCCAATTTTGTCTGCGCCTCTTTTTTAATGTCTGCATTATTAGTATTGTCAACAATACTTTTAAAAGTAGCTTCAGCATTAAATAGGTCTTTTTGTTCAAAATAGATATCGCCCAATAACACATAACTCTTAGCCACCCAAAGATCATATGAGCCCCATTTCTTTATTACTTCAAAAGCTGTTTTTTCAGCAATAGATAGTTGATGTTGTAAAAACTGAATTTCGGCTAAGCGATATTGAGATTCTGCAGCATATTCCGAACGTCCTGACGCAATTACTTGTTTATAATTGGTTACAGCCTGTTCTAAATTATTGGATGACTGATTATTTTTTGCGAGTACCATATTAGCCATCATCAAATCGTCATTTGCGATACCTTTTTCTTTCAAAAGCTCTTTTGCATTTGGAGCAGCCTCTGTCCATTGTTGTGTTTTAAATTGACATCTTAGCAATCCACGCATTGCTTCCAATCTATTTTCTTGTTGCGTTGCAATTGATTTTAATTTAGTGTAGTATATAGATGCCTTATCATAATCCTTTATATCGAAAAAATAAATCCTTGCAGTTTGAAGGCAACTTCTCTCTGCAAATTTATTCGGCGACTTATCTGCCACAGCAAGATAAAAATCTACTGCTTTAAAATTTTCTTTATTCTGAAATAGTATTTCTGCATTAAAGTAATTAGCGTCTAAAAAATATCTGCCCTCAGGAAACTCTTTAAGATATTGAACAAATCCACGTTCTGCAGCCACAAAATCTTTAGCTTCAAAACGAAGCATTGCAGATTTATAACTTAAGGAATCAGCCTCATTTAATGAAACATCTATTCCGTTTTGTTTCATAAAACTTACATAATCTCCTGCTTGTTGTCTGGTCACAAACAATGTTCTGATATATTCAATGGCTTCTGAACTTTCTTGACTATTAGGATAACTACTAACTAGTTTTTTGAAATAATTAAGCGACTCCTGATTTTTATCCATGTTGAAATTGGCAACACCTAATTTCAAATAGACCAATGGTAAATAGGATTCATTATTTTTTTGCTCAATTATCTTTTCAAGTGGAGGAATAGCGGCAGCATAATCTTCGTTTGCCAAATGGGTATTTGCAAGTTCTAATTGGGCATCCGAAACTAAACTTGAGCTACTATATTTATTAGTTAAGTTTTGAAGTAAGTTAATTTTTTCAGTGGGATTATTCAAAGCACCAGCAATAATTGCTTTTTGAAACAATGCATAATCAGTTGCGGGTAATTGGAAATTTATAATTTGATCATATTTTTTTTGTGCCTGTTTATAGTCTTTCTTCATAAAGTCGCAATCGGCTGAACGCAGATAAGCATCCTGTTCAAGCGCAGAACTATTACTATTGATAAAACTAGCCACTTGTTCAAAATGATCCTTTGCTAACGCATAGTTATCTTTTTTAAGATAAGCATAAGCAAGGCTATAATGAGCATTTATAATAGAAGCCTGGCCACTGTTTTTAGGAGTTTTCAAATAATTTGAGAAATACACAATGGCATCATCCAATTTACTGGATCGATATGCAATCTCACCTCTCCAAAAACTACTCAATGCTAATTGCTGTGTATTATTTGGCGTTGCCATTAATATGGAAAGCAAAGAATCAGCCGAAACAAATTGATGATCATTGATCAACTCAACTGATCTGCCATATAAAATGCTGGGATAAATTTTTTGTATCTCCTGACTTTTTACAGATAATTTATTGAATAGATCCAATGCCTCCTCATAATCACTTGTATTTGCCAATGTATTAATCAATATCTCCTTTGCTTCAGGAATATAAATTGATTTAGGATAAGTTATAATAAATGTTTGAAGTCCTTTTGAAGCGATATCATAATAATTTAAATCGTAAGAAAGCTTGGCATAATTAAAACCTGCAACTTCTTTTTGAAAAGCGTTACTGGTATTTGATGCACAAAACTGAAATGCATTGCGGGCATTAATTTTATCATTTATTTTAAGGTATGCATTCGCTAATAAATACATACTATTCTGTGCGAGTGAATCTTCTCCCCCACCTAATTGTTTAAGTCCTTCAATGGCTGGTTTCCAATTAGAAGCTTCATAATAACAATATGACAATTCGTATAAATCTTCTCTACGTACCTTATCTGTACCCGAGACATATTTTTCTAAATAGGGTTGAGCCCTATCGAAGTTTCTTTGTTCAAAAAGAATATGGCCTACCAATTGACGCATTTGTAAATCATAAAATTGTTTTCCAGTCTGAAGTGCTTTCTCCCCTATTTCTAATGCTAAATCTCTTTGTCCATTAAAATAATAAATTTCAGAAAGGTAAAATGGGATTACCATGGAGTAATCTGTATTTTTTTCAGCTATTTTAAAAGCAGAAAGCGCTTCTTTATAATTTTTTTCATAAAAACAAATAAACCCATAATAATAATTTGCTTCAATATAATTTGGGTCTTTAGTTAATTGTCGTACTACATTGAATAAAGGCTTTGCTTTATCAAATTGCTTCATTACAAAATAGGAATAGGCACTATGAAACTTTAATGATGCGATTTCGGCATTACTAAGATTATCAATATTCGTTTGGTCGTAAATGTTTTGGGCTTTTACATAGTCTTTTCTTTGAAAATAAAATTCACCTAAAATAAAGCTCATCCTTTGAACTAAAGGTCGATGTGTATCAAGCTGTATGAAAGCTTCAGCCAATAATTCAGCAGTACTATCTTGTAGTTTCAGTCCACAAGCAATATAATAATAGTGTGATTCTGAAAATAGTTGATCTGGAAAATTGCTATACGATACTGAATTAGAATATAAATGCTTGAATACTGGATATGCAAGACTAAATTTTTCTTGCTGAAACCAATCTTTAGCAGTTTTGAATTCAGCATCTGGATCGTTGTAAATGGCTGTTGATTGTGCATTCAGATGCATCCATCCTGCAAGCAACAAAAAAACGGGAAGTAATAATTTAAGATGTTTCATGTCTCTATAATTGTTTTCGGCTACATGTAATTCGCCTAAATTCATTTGTATTATTTTCAAATCTATTTTAGCTCATTTCATATTTCCAATAACTTCTTTCAAACAAAGGTTTCGGTTTCTTTCTTAATAAAAAGCAAAAACTATTTAAAGGTATGATTCACCCAACGGGAACAAACATCGTTCCAACTTTTGTGGAAAAAGAGATAGAGTGCGTAAGTTTGTCAACAAATTAGCAAATCTATGTATGAGCATACCACCACAATCAGGGTTAGATACGCAGAAACAGACCAAATGGACATTGTTTACTATGGTAACTATGCTCAATATTTTGAAGTAGGCAGAGCAGAAAGTATTAGAAGTTTAGGATTTACTTATAAGAACATGGAAGAAATGGGTGTAAAAATGCCAGTGGTAGAAATGCACGCTCAATTTTTAAGACCTGCACATTATGATGATTTGATAACTATCAAGACCCAGTTAAGAGAATTACCTGAAAAACATCAGATTGAATTTCATCATGAGGTGTTTAATGAAAGAAAAAAACTACTCACTGTTGGGAGAGTAGTTCTTTTTTTTATCGATATTGAATCAAAGAAAAGGATTCCAATGCCTGCTCAGTTTAAGTCAAAACTGGAGCCCTTTTTTAATAGTTAAACACGCTCATAATCTGCTTTCCAATGCTGTATTAATTTTTTGATTTCAGTACCACTTAAATTCTCATTTTTTGCTTTAGCAGCTAATCCTGGGAATTCATCATCTGAGGCAAAACGTAATGCTACAATTTGACCATATTTTAATCCACTTGGTAATGGGGAATTTATTAATATAAAATGACGAAGGTTTTCTTCTGCTTTTATGGCTCTGTCATTTGCTTTTAGGGCAAATGAGCGAGCGAAATACAAAGTAATTCCTAATAATAAATTAGTAACTAATATTAGAGTAGCCGAATATAAATTTTCCTTGCTACTATTAACCACGTTCACGATTGAACCAATTAACAATGACAATAAAAGAAGAAATCCAACAACATGATATAGAATCACGAATCTTGCATGATTTTTTAAATTTTGCTCTTTCATATAAGTTTGTTTTAAATGTTTAAAGAAGACGTAACATAGTCATTTTTCTTAACTGAACATAAATGCAAAAAGAATTATTTTTACGTTAAGGAGCATAAAATTATCTTGATTTTACTAACTAGGTTATTTTAAAATAGGATTATGGATAAAATATTTGCCACGATTATTACCATTGGTGATGAACTGTTAATTGGACAAGTTATTGATACCAATAGTGCATGGATGGCGCAACAATTAAATAAAATTGGTATTCCTGTACTAAGACGGGTTGCTGTTGGTGATCAATGGGATGAAATCTGGAATTCTATAGATGAGGAAGCAAAAAAGGCATCTATTATATTAATTACTGGAGGATTGGGCCCCACTGCAGATGATATTACCAAGCCTTTATTATGTGCCTATTTTGGAGGTAATATGGTGATGCACCAACCAACTTTGGATCATGTAACTTATATATTTGAATCGATCCTGAAAAGGCCAATGATTGAGCGGAATCGAAAACAAGCGGAAGTACCAGATAACTGTACGGTTTTAAAAAACGAAAAGGGAACTGCCCCAGGCATGTTATTTCAAAAAGAGGGTAAAGTATTTGTTTCACTGCCAGGTGTTCCCCATGAAATGAAATGGTTGATGAAACAAGAGGTTTTGCCTTTTATTATTGCAAATTTTCAGACTACCCATATTGAGCATAGAACACTTTTGACTTACGGAATTGGTGAATCTTTTTTAGCAGAACGAATAGCTAAAACCGAAGAAGCACTTCCTGCACATATCAAACTGGCATATTTACCGAATTATGGATTGGTAAGATTGAGGTTGTCAGGATCTGGTTTGAATAAAGAAAGTATTCAACATGAAATTGAGGTACATTTTGAAGCATTAAAAAAAGCTGTGGGCCCTTATTTAATTGCTGATAAGGATATCTCAATGGAACAAATTGTTGCCAATTTATTGATCGAGAAAAACTGTACGATCTCAACTGCTGAAAGTTGTACTGGTGGCTATATTGCACACATTCTAACTAGAATTCCTGGTGCATCCACATTTTATAATGGAACTATTGTGAGTTATTCTAATCAAATAAAGCGGGATCTTTTAAAAGTTTCTGATGAAATATTAATGGAACAAGGGGCAGTTAGTGAAGCAACGGTTAAACAAATGGCTACAGAATGTTTACATCTTATGAAAACAGATTATAGCATCGCAGTAAGCGGAATCATGGGGCCTGATGGAGGAACGGAAGACAAACCAGTAGGCACTGTTTGGATAGCTATAGCCCATAAAAAAGAAGTAAAAACACAACTCATTCATTTAAGATATGACAGGGAAAGAAACATCAGTTTAACGGCCATGAATGCTCTTAATTTTCTACGAATGTTAATTGTGGATAACCCTTGAATAAGTTTAATGTAGTTACTTCTACATTTGTTAGTTAGAGAGAGGTTGTGACAAGAAAATCAAGGGGTTAAATATATTTATTATAAAAAATAAATTGTTATAATCAATTGACTATCATATATTTAAAAAAGAATATACGGTTGCTTGTACAATTTTAGTAGATAGATAGGATAAAGGGTACAATATTATCCCATTAAAAACAGGACGATAGTATGGCAATTGCTGAACTGGTGATGCCCAAATTGGGCGAAAGTATCATGGAAGCTACCATTTTGAAATGGCACAAAAAGGTGGGCGACTATGTTAAGTTTGATGAAACAGTTTTAGATATCGCGACTGATAAAGTTGATAGCGAGGTACCTTCTACTGAACAAGGGATCATCACTGAAATTTTATTTCAGGTAAATGATGTAGTACCAATTGGTGCTGTTATAGCCCGTATTCAAACAAATGCTGAAACCAAAACGACAGATACTCCAACATTAGTTGAAACGCCTATTACTCCTGTAATTGAACCGATTATTGCAGAAGCACCTGTTTTTATTGAGCCTATCCCAGAACCTATACAGCAGATTCAGATCCCTGAACCTGAAGTTGAACATATTCCATATACGCCAACACCATTTTTATCTGAAATTCATAAACCTATTGGAAATCGGTTTTATTCTCCATTAGTTTTAAATATTGCAAATAGTGAAGGTATTAGTCTCAGTGAACTGGAACGTATTCCTGGAACAGGAAATGATGGAAGGGTATCAAAAAGAGATGTATTACAATATGTGGCAGATAGAAAGTCTGGAAGAGTTCCAGTTTATCAACAACCCGTTTATCAACAACCGGTTTATACACCACCTGTTCAAACACCTATAACACCACCTGTTTCGACAACAGTGCCTACTCCAACACAGGCACCAGCTGTTGCTCCAATACCAACACAAATAGCACGTACTGAGCATATAGAGCCAAGTTCAACAGAGCACCTTCGTTTTCCTAAGCCAACTGAATATACTCCTGAAGTAAATTATCCAGATGAAGTGGTTAATCACCCAATACATCAGGAGGAGCCAGTTATTCAACCAGTTAAGGTTCCAGTTGAACAAAAAGTACTGATTAATACTTCTAATCCGATAACCCATCAAGCTCATCAGATAGCTTCGAATAGTGGCAAATTTTCTGATCCAGCTTCAGTAACCATCACAGGCCACACTGAAATTATTGAGATGGATCGCATGCGCAAACTGATTGCCAAACACATGGTAGACAGCAAGCATACCAGTGCTCATGTAACAAGTTTTACAGAAGCTGATGTAACTAATATGGTTCAATGGCGTGAGAAAGTAAAAGTGGATTTTGAAAAAAGAGAAGGTACTAAACTTACATTCACTCCTATGTTTATTGAATGTATTTCAGCAGTTATTAAAAATTTCCCTTTAGTTAATTGTTCTATTGAAGGAGATAATATCATTCTTAAAAAGGATATTAATATTGGCATGGCAACGGCATTGCCTTCTGGAAATTTAATTGTACCTGTTATTAAAGCTGCAGATCAATTAAACATAGTGGGATTAAGCAAATCTGTAAACGGATTAGCAGATGCCGCAAGAAACAATCGCTTAAAACCTGAAGATACCACTGGAGGTACATTTACACTAACCAATGTAGGAACTTTTGGAAGTTTGATGGGAACGCCTATCATACCTCAGCCTCAAGTGGCTATTCTAGCAGTTGGTGTAATTAAGAAAAGACCAATGGTAATTGAATCTGCTAATGGTGATACGATTGGAATTAGGCATATGATGTATCTCTCATTAAGTTACGATCATAGAATTGTAGATGGTAGCATTGGCGCCTCATTCTTAACAGCGGTAGCAAAAGCATTTGAAAGCTGGGATCCTAATAAACAATGGTATCAATATTTATAAATTATTTATAAAAAAAGCTGCAAAATTTGCAGCTTTTTTTATGCGGATTAGTGATTTGCATAATCACTCAAATAATCAAATTCCGTAGTTAGTTTTCCTTCCTTCAGAATTGTGGCTCGTTCAATGGTTGTTGACCCTCCTGTTCTGATATCATTCAAAATATATTTAATCAATTGTTCTCCAAAAAAGCGACTGGCATCTCTTGGCAATTCGTTGGGGAGATTCCCAACAGCCATCATATCAATACTTCCAGAAATATAGGGAGCTGTTTTTACTCCTGTCATTTTATCAACACCATACACGGGATTCTCAATGGTAGCATCACCTAAATTACAAGGGATACTTCCGTTTTTATCATCCGTAATATCAGCTATAGATTGAATTCTGAAATCAGGAGATTGCAAGTCCTTCATTTCAAAAAAGGCAGGAATTCGAGGTTCCCAGTAAATTCCATTCATCAATATATCAGTTTGTGACAAATAGGGCTTAAATAATGATTGATACTGATCAGGATGCTCATGAAAATCTATCCTTGAATAAGTTTTATTTTCCTTATGCTGATACAGATCTGCTCCTTTTAAATGTGTGTAAACAGGATAATCAAACGCTCTGGATAGGAATTCATCTGCATCAACTTCTTGTACATCCATCAGGTTCATTACTTCAACTATACCATGCGCCACTCGCCCACTTCCAGTTACTACAATCTTAATAGGCGGTAATTTTAATCCAAAATAAGTATGTATCAATTCTCGATAATCCTTAACATCTCCCACTCTCCCAATATTGTATGCACCTGTTCGATTACCATATGTCATGATTCCATTATGCGCGCCAACAATACCAGCAAAAAAACCAAAGCCTATAATTCTTTGTCCATCCTTATGTTCCAAACATTCATAATCAATCAATGTAATTCCTAAATCCATCATAGCATGCATCAATGCTTGATTATAGGATTGTTTCTTTTTAGTATGAGAAAAGAATAAGTATTTTTTATTGGGTATCAATTGAGGTATTGGCACTTCTTTGATCCCTAATAAAAGATTGCAATCTGTGAGATCTTCTGTTACTTCTATGCCTGCATGGATATATTCCTGATCACTGAAACACCTATTTTCAGAATGCTGCACTTTAATATTGATGTCAGTAAAATTGGAGGTCAAAAACTTGCATTGTGCAGGAGTTAAAGCCACCCGGTTGTCTGACGGAATTTTTCCCTCTCTAATAAGTCCTATGACGAGCATTGTGTTAGATTTGCATAGCAAGTTAGGTTATTTTAAAGCCTTTACTTTTAATTATACGCCCGATTTATATATGAATCACTTTGAATTATACCAAATACCTATATCCTTTAAACCCGATACTTCATTGGTTAAAAAAAAGTTTTATCAACTGAGTAGAGAATTTCACCCCGATTTTTTTGTAAGTGGTACAACTGAGGAAAAAGAGCATGTTTTGGCTATTTCAGCTCAGGTGAATAAGGCATATCAAGTATTTAATAATGAGAACGACTTGATTAAATATATTTTAATGGAGAAAGGCTTAATACAGGAAGAAGAAAAGTATCAGTTATCCCCCCAGTTTTTAATGGAAGTAATGGATATCAATGAATTTTTAATGGATGCCGCAGATCAAGAATCAAAAGATAGTATCAGATCACAAATAGAATCATTACAAAATACCATATATGAACCTGTTAAAACAATTATTACAAATTATCAAGAAGGTATTTCTACCGAAAAAGAGTTGTTGCAAGTAAAGGAGTACTATTATCAGAAAAAATATTTAGACAGGATTTTGGTCGAGTTATAATGTTGCCGTAATATTGCAGCCCGTTGAAAGCGGATTGTTTAGCAGAGGCTAAACTCTATACCTTGTCTTAGCAAACTTCAAGAATGCTTTGAGCTGAAAAGCCCAGATGGCGGAATTGGTAGACGCGCTAGACTCAAAATCTGGTTATCGCAAGGTAGTGCAGGTTCGATTCCTGTTCTGGGCAC
>JBAXHC010000017.1:0-42939 GCA_037139075.1 Bacteroidota bacterium | reverse complement strand
TTGACAAAGAAAATTTAACCACCCCAGTTAAAAATGATCCTGTACCCATTACCACATGGTGCCATATAGCTGGACCAGCAACTGCCTTGTCACCTTGCAAATTTACTACTTTGGTCAACATATACACATGCCCCAATTTAGTTACTATCGCAATTGCAGTTGGTGATATTTCAAATTGTGCTACATCTGTTATTGAAATACCTGCTGGTAATTTTAGTGTTACATTACTTCTGCTATCAATCAATGATGGTCCACCAAAATTCGCCATTGAGGTAATGGCACTTATATTAGTCATGTCTCCAAAAATATATAAGTTAGAAGAAGTTCTCAAACCCATAACACTTTGTCCATTTGGCCCTCCAGTACTTGAAGATTTAACTTCATAAGGAGTTCCAGCATAGCTTGTAGTTGAAACAAATACTGGTGCTGTTATATCTCCTGTTACGCCAGTGATATAAGTTTTCATATTCTGTCCCCAGGCTAACAATACATTTGTGCCTACCTGATTACCAATATAAAGATTGGAATGATATGATCCTGTAAACCTATTAAAAGTTAAAGGATCGCAGTTGGCACCTGATACCAATGGCAAATTTTCAATGCCCATCTGAGAGGATACTTGCATCCAGGAAATAGATACAACTAGTATAAAAAAAAGTCTCCTGCAAATTCTAGAAAATAGATTCTGTTTCATGATTTGCCATTTAAAATTTAGAATCAAAAACGAATTTTAAAAATAATTCAATAACAAACTATTTAGCTTGTTATTATTGAATAATTGGCAGTTAAAGCAAATCAACAATTTAATTGGGGATACAAAGCATTTTTAATGCACATTAAAATTAGTAAAAATTGATCATACACCCTCTTTCTAATTGAAATGAGGATTTTAAAGGCTATTCTTATTAACAATTGAAGTTTTCTCAATATTGCCATTCATGGAAATTATCATTAAATCATCTAGTTTTGTAACAGATTAAGTGAAAATTTAATAACTTATGAAGAAGTCTTTGAGGGTTTTTCTAACACTGATTGCTTGTTTATTCATTAGTGAATTGAGCATCATGTTAATTTTGGAGTACCTACCAAAACTTCCATATTGGGTTGAAGCTTTAGTTGATGCATCAGTCCTCTCCATAATAATATTTCCCATCATTTATACGCAACTTTTCAAACCACTTAAAGAAAGCATTGCCAAAAATGCAGAAAATGAGGCGAAAATTAAATACGAAAGAAATCTCTTCAAAGCCTTATTCGACAACCTCCCTGATGCTGTATATGTAAAGGATATTCAATTTAGAAAAATACTTGCGAACCCAATAGATCTTCAATACATGAATGTAAAATCTGAAGATGACATTATTGGCAAAACAGATGCAGAGGTTTATAACAATGACGTGGCAGAGAGTTCCTATACAGATGAAGTCAAAATATTTAAAACTGGAGAAGCTATTATTAATAAAGAGAATTTTTTTGTTGATAATAATGGAAAAGTTCATTGGATGTTAAATTCTAAGGTCCCATTTAGAAACAGCGATAACGAGATTATCGGTATTGTTGGAATTAGTAGAGAAATAACCGAAAAGAAAAAGGAAGAGGAACGACTGAAACTTTTAGAGTCTGTCATATTAAACACTACAGATGCTGTAGTAATCACCGATATACTCCCAGATGCTAAAGTAAAAACAAAGATCATATTTGTAAATAACTCTTATTGTAAAATGACAGGTTATACCTTGGAAGAAGTTATTGGCAAATCTCCTTCCATTTTACAAGGGATTAAAACTGACAAAGAAATATTAATACAAGTAAAAGAATCAATGGACAGATTTTTGCCTTGTCATTTCGAAGTAATTAATTATAAAAAAAATGGGGAAGAGTTTTGGACTTCCATTTCATTATCTCCAATAGCAAATTCGGAAGGGGTTTACACTCATTGGATTGCCATTAAAAGAGACATCACAGAGAAAAAGCAACTAGAACAAGATTATATTGAGGCAAAAGAAAATGCAGAAGCAGCAAATAAAGCAAAGTCAGAGTTTCTAGCCAATATGAGTCACGAAATTCGAACCCCTTTAAATAGTGTGATCGGATTTTCAGATATGTTGCATAAAACAAATTTAGACGACACCCAAAAATTGTACAATAATGCAGTATTTCAATCAGCGAATTCGCTATTGGATATCATAACTGAAATACTTGATTTTTCAAAAATTGAGGCAGGAAAACTAGAAATCGATATTTCAAAAACAAATATTCAGGAGCTTGCTTATAGCGTTTCTAATATGATCAGTTTTCAAGCACATGAAAAAAATCTGGAAGTATTAGTCAATATAAATCATGACATTCCAAAATACATCTGGATTGATTCATTAAGATTAAAGCAGGTATTGATAAATCTAATGGCAAATGCAGTTAAGTTCACTACATCTGGCGAAATTGAATTTAAGATTGTTCCAATAAACAAATTATCTGATAACAAATACCAATTCAGATTTTCTGTAAGAGATACAGGAATTGGAATTTTGCCTGAAAATCAAAATAAAATTTTCGAAGCCTTTTCACAAGAAGATGCATCTACCACAAGAAAATATGGCGGAACAGGCCTAGGACTTGCTATTTCAAAAAAATTATTACTCCTGATGGGTAGTGATTTGCAATTAACCAGTATCCCTAATGAGGGAAGTACATTCTATTTTGATATCACTGCAATTACAGATTCTCAAATTGAACCAGAAGAGGTTACTGACATTAGTAAAATAAAGCACGCACTGATTGTTGACGACAATGCTAATAACAGATTATTAGTGTCTGAAATGTTAGCTCTTAAAAATGTAAAAACAAATGCAGTAGCAAGTGGAAAAGAGGCATTAGAAAAATTAGAAGCTCTTAATGATTATGATTTAGTGTTGATGGATTTTAATATGAGTGAAATGGATGGCATTGAGACAATCAGACAAATTAGAAATCGTCTGAAATTGGGTGCTGATAAACTAACCATCATTTTGTTGCACAGTTCAGCAGATGACGAACATATTTTTGAAGCTTGCAGAGAGCTGCAAGTAGCTGGTAGATTATTAAAGCCAATTCATATACAGAGTTTATATGACTGTATCGCCAAAGCAGGATTACCTTTTAAAGAAGCCGACAAAGTTGAGAATGCCTTTTCTTATGTAAATAACAAACAGGTGAAAATTTTAGTTGCCGACGATAATGAATTTAATATATTACTCATCAAACAAATTGTCAAAAATATTCTACCCAATGCAGAAATTTTCGAAGCATTTGATGGCAAAAAAACTATAGAATTATTTGAAAAATATCAACCCGAAATAGTGTTTATGGATATTCAAATGCCCGAGCTTAACGGCTATGAGGCTACGAAAATAATTCGCCAAAAATCAAGAGATAAACATATACCAATAATAGCCCTCACAGCTGGTACGCACGAAGATGAACGCGAAAAAAGCGCGAATGCGGGTATGGATGATTTTATCAGTAAACCATTTGTTGTAGAAACGCTAGAAGCTGTAATTAAAAAATGGATAGACAATTAATACTTAAATACTTTACCACCCGCCATTACTTCTTGCGTCTTTTCATCAAAAGTTACTTTCTGCCCCGTTCTACAAGCGGCATTTGACATAATGGTAGCAATGGAATGATTGTATCCCGCTTCTACTGGTGCATTTGGTTGTTTACGACTTCGAATACATTCCATCCAATTTTTAACGTGAGCTGTGGTTAATACATCCCCTCCAGTATTAGCCCCAGCTTCTACTTTGATATAGTCTGATAAACTTATTTCTGGCAATAAATTCGGTTGCATTTTCATTACAGAAGCAGCTCCTGCCCTCAATCCACCATTAGGAGATACTTTATTGGTTATCAAATTTAATTCCCCCCCATTACTATAATAAATTTCACTTGGATTTTCATCACCATTATGCATTCTACTCATAAATACCACTTGGAATCCAGTACTTGGATCATTAACAGGTCCATATTCAAAAACGGCTGTTGTAGTATCCCAATTTTTTCTTCCATCTTTCCACTGATAAATACCTCCATTTGCAGTTACACTTCTTGGGTGAGACAATCCGCTGAACCAGTTTACTGTATCAATCTGATGACTCATCCATTGGCCCGGCATGCCTGATGAATACGGCCAAAACAAACGATATTCCAAATACTTTCTTGGGTCAAAATTTTCAAAAGGACGATTCATTAAAAACCGCTTCCAATCCAGGTCTTCTTCTTTACACTGTGCTACAAGATCTGGCCTTCTCCATCTTCCTGGTTGATTCACATTCCAGGTTAATTCAACCATCGTGATAGGACCAAATTTCCCTGATTGAATAAAGTTTGCCGCAGCTGCATAATTTGCACCACTTCTACGTTGAGATCCAATCTGTACAATACTTTTAGAGGCCTTAACAGCTTTTAATGCAGCACGATTATCTTCCATTGTTTCAGCAAATGGCTTTTCACAATACACATCCATCCCAGCACCTACAGCCTCAATAGTATGTAAGGCATGTTGGAAATCTGCTGTACTTATAAATACCGCATCGCATGTTTTAGAAGCATATAATTCATCATTATTTCGATATGCATTGATATCGTGGCCCATTTTTGATTTTAAATAAGCTGCACCTTCCTCTCTTCTTTTTTTCCAGAGATCAGATACGGATACAATATCAAAATTCATATCCTTATAAAACTGCATAAAGGGTGGTATATGAGAACTCCGATGTCGGTCAGAAAAACCTACAACTCCAACCCTCACTCTATCATTAGCACCCATAATTCGGCCATAGCTTTTGGCGCTAAACCCAATGCTGGCTATATAAGTTCCAGCTGCAGCTTTCGCCGATTGTTTGATGAAGTTGCGTCTTGTACTTGACATATTGAAGTGTTTAAATATTAAACTTTATTGTAGTTCTTTAATTTTTATAGATCGAAAAGCAACTTGTGTACCATGCTCCTGTAATAAAATATGGCCTTTTGCTGCCATACCAAAATTAGGATAGGGAACATATTTACTTCTTGCAACAAGTGCATAGAAATATTGAGTACCACGTTGATATTCTAATACTTTCCATCCGTTGAGCCAATGTTCTACCCTTCCATCAGGATACACTGTTATTCTACCTCTATTCCATTCGCCGATAGGCAGTTTTTCTCTCCCATTTTTTTTAGCTGGAATTAAATCATACAAGGATGCAAGTGTTCTGTTCCCAATGGATCCAAGTTTTGCATCCGGGTGCTTATCATCATCTAAAATCTGATATTCCAAGCCAATTGCTGAACCTGCTGTTTTTTCTTTTTCAGTCACAAAATATTTGACTCCCGAATTTGCAGTATCAGTCATTTGAAATTCAAACTGTAAATCAAATGCTGCATATTCATTCACAGTAACGATATCACCACCATTCTGAGATTCAGCACTTAGTCCTTTTGTTACCATTAAATTTCCGTTTTTAACTACCCATGTTTTATCAGGAAAATAATCCTTGTTAGCACCCCTCCAACCATTGGTGGTTTTGCCATCAAAAAGTAAATGAACACCAAGCCTTTTTTCATCATCCGAAATATTATTAACTAAAAGATTCAAGATAAAGATTGAATCGGGTGGCGAAGGTTTCAAATTTTTTGTTTGTATGCGAATATTTTTCCATCTTATTTCTTCTCCTACATTTTTGGGATCAGATACTGCATGTACTTGTAATGCAATGAAACCCTTTACTGTCATAGCATCTATCAAATGAGCACAAGCTATTCCATTTACCCAGGTTCTAATATCATATCCAATACATTCTATTCTGTAATGATTCCAATCGTTATGTTTAAAAGCCTTTTTTGCTGCAGGATTATTATCGAGAGAATAAAGCCAGTCTCTTCTCGCTTCATCATAAATGCCGCCACTCCATGCCCTATTAGAAGGATCAATTTCCATTTGATAACCATGAACTCTGTTCGGAGTTTTTAAATCTGTTACTTTGCATTTATCGTTAGCATCATTTTGCTCACTTCTGAATTGAATTCCAGAATTCATTTGATCATCTACCTTAAAATCAACTTCAAAAATAAAATCACCGTATTCTTTTTCTGTAGCTAAAAAACTATTTGGTTGATTCAACACTGTAGTACCAATCAATTCACCATGTTCTACCCGATAGGAGGCTTTTCCATTCAATTGTTTAAACCCGGTTAAATCTTTACCGTTGAATAAGTTTTCCCATTGAGTGGAGCTTTTTTTCTGTGCTGAAACACTTAATAAAGCAAGCAGAGAGAAGTGTAACAAAAAAAGTTTCATGTAAATAAATTAATATACAATCATTAATTATTCAATGTATCATAACATTAAATTTGACAAGCGCAATCTTGTATGAATTTGAACTTTTTTTTCCAATTAAAGTATACTTCTTTCAAATTATTTATTTAAAAAATAGTTTTTAAGCAAATTGATTACAGATTATAATAGTTATTTTGTGATGACCCATATTTAAACATCTATTTCAATGAAAAATATTTTGAAACGCATTGTAATCATATTTTGTATCCTTTGTATTATTGGTGTACCAAAAGTAAAGGCTCAATCAAAAATCCCTTCAGATAGCATACAGGAAAAGATGCAATGGTTCGCAGATGCTAAACTCGGAATCTTTATTCATTGGGGTATCTATGCTGTTAATGGTATCAGCGAATCATGGAGCTTTCATAATAAAGAGATTTCTTATCCTGATTATATGCAACAAATCAATGGGTTCACTGCGTCTAATTATGATGCGAATGCATGGGCGGAACTTATTAAACAATCTGGTGCAAGATATGCTGTGCTTACTACCAAACATCATGATGGAGTAGCACTTTGGCAAACAGCCGAAAGCAAATTAAATGTGGTTGAATCAAGTCCTGCAAGGAAAGATGTTTTAGCCCCTTTTTACAAAGCTTTAAAATCGAGAGGGATTAAATCTGGAACCTATTTTTCTTTATTAGATTGGAGCCATCCCGATTATCCTGGATTTCTAAACGATAGCAGCAGATATAAGATATCAGATGCACCAGAAAGATGGGCACGTTTTCAAACTTTCCTAAATCATCAGTTAAGCGAAATTATGGAACATTATAAACCAGATCTCATGTGGTTTGATGGTGATTGGGAACATAGTGCAGCAGAATGGGATGCGCAAGGTATTAGAAAGAAACTCCTGGGTTATAACCCTAACTTAATCATTAATGGCAGATTAACTGGTTATGGTGATTATGAAACACCTGAACAAAATTTTCCTGTATCCCGTCCACAATTCAAATGGTGGGAACTATGTATGACAACCAATAATAATTGGGGTTATCAACTAAAGGATACGAATTGGAAAACACCCTATGAAATCATCAGCATTTTTGTAGATGCCGTTTCTAATGGTGGTAACTTATTGCTGGATATTGGGCCTAAACCAGACGGCAGTATTCCTGTGGAGCAAATCAATATTTTAAGGGAATTAGGAAAATGGAATCAGAGAAATGGAGCCGCTATTTTTAATCAATTAGGAGGCATCGCACAAGGACACTTTTATGGTCCTACCACTCTTTCAAAAGACAGCACGATACTCTATCTTTTTTTACAAGGAAAAGCTAGCGGACAAATCATGCTAAAGGGACTTGAATCTAAAATTGAAGAAATTGAAGTTTTAGGAAATGGAACTAAACTCCCCCATAAAATTGTTGGAAAAATCTCCTGGAGCAAAGTGCCCGGTCTTGTTTACATTGATGTTCCCGAAAATGTATTAGATCCTTACATCACAGTTTTAAAATTGAGATTGAATAAACCCATTAAACTTTATAGTGGTAAAGGAGGTTTATAATACAGCAAGTTATCAGTTCCTTATAGCAGAAATTCTGCATCTCATAGCCTAAAAATTGCCGAAAAATTACAATTTGTAGGAAGTCTACTACAAAAACAAAAAGGCGCAACCTACAAATTCTGCATTAAAACTGCTGTTCTTTTACAGTAGAAATAAAGCAATACAAGCAGCCCTTCATCAAATACAAAAACCCCTAGGTTATGTTGGAAAAAGTTTTAATAGTAAACGATAACGAGCTCTTACTGATGATTGCCAAAAAGATGATTAGTATATCACATTTTGCTAAAGAAACGATTACAGCAACTGATGGTTTAGAAGCATTGGAAGTTTTTGATGACTTATTAGAAAATGAAACAGACCCTTCGAGCAAAGCTCCGGAATTTATGTTTTTAGATCTCCATATGCCTAATATGAATGGATGGGAATTTCTTAAGGTTTTTACTGAAAAATATAGTATTCACTTTCCTAATTTAAAAGTGGCTATTTTATCAGCATCTGTTGAGATGGAAGAGATTCTAACCTTATTAAAATACCCGATTGTTGTTGATTTTGTGGCAACACCCATAAGCGAAGAAGTTTTAGAAAGTGTAAAACATAAATATTTTCAAAAGGAATTTCAAATCGCCTAAAGATTTAAATTATACTTAATCGTCAAATAATTGAACTGAGTCACTCTGACTTCTCTGGAACTAATAATATTACGGTGTTTTACACACTCAAATACGGTGTTTACACGAAGCTAAAATCTTTTAATTTATTTTAAATTTGATAACAGGTTTCTGTTTAAATCAAAAGGGTTATAAAAATCGAACATGATCTTGTTTATTTATCATATCATTAGTATCAGAAAATCGATTTTCAGAATGTTTTTTTGAATCACATCAGTTTAAAAGCGATCTCTTCATTCTAAAATTTTACTGCATGTGAACATTTCTACACTCTATAAAAATTTATTTCAAATTCATGTATTGTTAAAAACAACAGCTGTATTGTTTTGTATGGCATTGTTTTTCCCTACTATAGGTGTAGCAGCTTTGGGTCCAACCATCATCAAAAAAAAGTTGAACTACCCCATTGATTTACATGTTAATTCAGAACATAAAAAAAATCAGAAAAAAAGTCCAGAAAATATTCAGCCATTCTTATCAGTAAGTATAATAACAGCCAATAGTCAATGCTTATCTGGGAATAGTTTTGATTTCAATAGTACGTCAACTATCAGTGCTGGTTCCATTTCAAATCAATTGTGGGATTTTGGCGATGGCAAAACTGCCACGGGGGTATCTGTTACCCATAGTTATTTTTCTCCTGGTAGTTATCAGGTAAAGCTGATAGTTACTTCAGATTTAGGTTGCAGCGATAGTTTAAGTAAAACCATAACTGTATACCCGCAACCACTCGCTGCATTTATAATACCGGCAAATCAATGTTTAACAGGAAATAGTTTTTCATTTAATAGTAACTCAAATATTGGATTTGGAGGAAGTATCAGTTCACAATTATGGAACTTTGGTGATGGCAATTCAACATCTGGAAACAATGTTTCACATACATTTCTAGCTGCTGGTAAATATCCTGTGAACCTTCAAGTAACTTCTAATAATGGATGTATAGATTTTGTTACAGACACTATTACTGTATTTCCATCCCCTTCTATTACTGCAACAAATGTTAGCTCTATTTGCCTGGGTAATAATTTATCTTTTAATTCATTAGCAATTGGAGGCACCCAACCTTATCAATATACTTGGGTTGGCCCAAATGGATTTAATTCAAATACTATTAATCCCTCTATTTCTAACATCACAAGTAATGCTACAGGAAATTACACGGTCTCTGTAACAGATAGCAATGGATGTTCTGGCAGCTTTAGCACAAGTGTACTTGTAAAACTACCTCCTGTTGTTTCTCCAATTGCTGGACCAATTGGAGGCTGTGTAGGAAGTTCCATTAATTTAACAAATAGCACACCGAATGGAATTTGGAGTTCCTCTAATACTTCGGTTGCCACTGTTGATGCCAGTACAGGGAAAGTAATTTTTATAAGTGCTGGAACAAGTACCATACAGTATGATGTAACAGTAAATGGTTGTACTGCAGGTGTAACAACTAATTTAATAGCCAACAGTGTTAGTCTTCATCCTGATATTATTGAATGTAATAATGGTATTACGCATTTTGACGCTTCTGATATTTATTATGGAGTTACTTATAGTAATAATAACCCTGGCAATACTTATTTATGGAATATTGCTGGTGGTCCATTCACTTACCAAGGTGCTTCATCCGCAAATAGTCAATATCCTTCTGCTCAATTACAAACCGGAAACGCATTTACTGTAAATGTTCAATTCACTTCGAATGGAGTAAGTTGTTCTGCTCAACAAAAAGTTTATAAAAATACAATCGCGGCAGATACGATACTTGGATCTCATGATACCACAGTTTGTGGTAATTCTGCAGCAATTTCATTATCAGCTGCGGTTTCAGGAGTAACTAATGCCTATCAATGGACAAGTACTGGCACCGGAACTTTTTCAACTGGTAATTCACTTTATACATCCTATACACCTAGTGCTGCAGATAAATTATCTGGATATATAAAAATATATTTTACGGCAAGCTCTAATATTAATGCCACAGGAAGTTGCGGTACAGCTTATGGAAAGGATTCAATGATTTTGAGAATTTATCCTCCAAATATGTCTGCAAATTCCAGTCAGACCATCTGTTCTAATCAAATTATTAATTTCATTCCAGTTAGTTCTATTCCAGGAAGTTTTTATTCATGGTCATCTTCAATTGCCGCCGGAGTTGTATATGGCAATTCAACTTCTGGAACAGGAAATATTAATGATTCTCTTGTCAACGGTTCAAATGTATTGGACGCAGAAGTTGTTTACAATATCACACCTTTTGCATTTACACCTTCCAATGCAACTTGTATAGGAAATCCATTTAACTATAGTGTAATTATTAAGGCCAAGCCAGGCATTTTAATTACTAATAATTCAGTAGCAATTTGTAGTGGCAGCCTAAGTGATATACAATTTAATAGTACAGTAACAGGTTCTAATTATACCTGGACTTCCTCGATAATAAACGGTGCTATAAATGGCAACTCATCTAATCTTATAGCCAGCAGCAACAATGTTATTGCAGATGTACTTAACAATATATATAATTCCAATTCAAAATTGCGCTATTATATACATGCAATATCCAATACAGGATGCAATGGAACTGATTCAACAGATATTCTTATCTATGCTAATCCAACTACTGCAAATGCTGGTGCAGATCAGATACTTTGTAATGTTACCAGTAGTATTTTATCAGCAAATATTCCTGGAATTGGCATTGGCAAATGGGAGCAATTATCAGGTCCAACTTCTGTTAATTTTGGAACTGCATCCTCTCCTTTTAGTACCATCACTGGTTTAAGTATCGGAACCTATCAATTAATATGGTCTATCACAAATGGTTCTTGTAATGTTTCAAAAGATACAGTACAACTGGTCATTTCTCCTGAATCTGTTGGCGGAATCATTTCTAGCGATGCCATAGTTTGTGAAGGATCAAATTCAAATACCTTAACAGTTTCAGGATACACTGGCCATATTGTTGGATGGGAATTCTCAACTGACGGAGGGCTTATATGGGCAACTATAAATAATACAACAAACAATTATACCTACAATAATCTTACGCAAACAACTTTGTTTAGAGCAATTGTACAAAGTGGTAATTGCAGTATCGTTTATTCAAATATTGTTACAATTTCTGTTAATGCAATATCAAAAGCTGGAACAGTTTCTGCAGATACCATTGTTTGTATTAATAGTAATAGTGGCACACTTCAATTAAATGGATTTACAGGAAGTATTCTTCATTGGGAATCTTCAACTGATGCTGGTGCCACATGGCCTATGATTAATAATACTAGTAATTCATATTCTTTTAGCAATTTAACAAGCACTACATTATATAGAGCGGTAGTGCAAAATGGAGTTTGTAATACTGTGAATAGCAATTATGTGACCGTCACAGTGAGTCCGCTTACTATTCCAGGAATACTCGCTGCCAATGCAACTGTTTGTGCTAATTCTAATACTGGCTTATTATTGCTTTCTGGCTACACTGGTGCTATTGTAAATTGGGATTCCTCAAATAATAATGGAAATAGTTGGTCTGGGCTTACAAATACAAGTTCTCAATACTCTTATAATAATCTTTCTGTATCCACATCTTATAGAGTTCTTGTTCAAAGTGGCAGTTGCCCTGCATTATACAGTAACACAAATTTTATTACGGTTTTACAACCTGTTACAGCATCAAATGCAGGACCCGACCAGGTTTTATGCAATAATAATGTAACTAGCCTTTCTGCAAATAGTCCAACTATAGGTACCGGAATTTGGACTGCACTATCTTCTAATCCATCATCTGCTTCAATTATTAATACCGCTGATCCTAATTCAATGTTAAGCGGATTAGCAACAGGTAGCTACCAATTTGTGTGGACAGTTTCAAATGGCCAATGCTTTACATCAAAAGATACAGTTGAAATTAAAATAAATGCACAAACCATACCTGGTTCAGTATCTGGTTCTAATACGGTATGTAAAAGCTCTAATACTGGCAATATTATTTTAACTGGATATATCGGTAATATCGTGAATTGGGAATCATCAATTGACAATGGAAATAATTGGACAATCATTGCCAATAACACCAATAGCTTAACTTATAATAATTTAACTACAACAACAATTTATAGAGCTGCAGTTCAAAGTGGTTCATGTGCTCCACTTTATTCCAATAATGCAGTAATTACAGTTTTAGCACCTGTATCAATTGCACATGCAGGTACTGATCAGGCAATATGCAACACTACTGATGCTACTCTTGCTGCCATCATGCCAACCTCTGGTACTGGAACCTGGAGCGCAATTAGTGGTAATCCAACTAATATTTCTTTTACAAATTTTGCCGATCCAAATACAACGATTAATGGATTAATAAGTGGAAGTTATCTGTTGGTCTGGACTGTTGATAATGGAGTTTGTACTAGTTCAAAAGACACAGTTCAAATAATTGTTTACCCAGAAACAGTACCAGGTATTTTAAGTGCAGATGCAACAGTTTGTGCAAGTTCAAATAATGGAACAATTTCACTGAATGGATATTCAAGTGCGATTTTACAATGGGAATCATCTACGAATGGTAGTAATTGGAATACTATTACAAATACAAGTAATTCTCAAAATTATTCTAATCTTACTAGCTCTACTTATTACAGAGTATCTGTGAAAAATGCTGTGTGTCCATCTTTATACTCTAACTTAATTCGTATAACCGTATCCCCAGCTACAACTATTGCTGATGCGGGTCCTGATACCACATTAATTAATGGTTTTTCGAGTTACAAATTGGAAGGAAATATTCCGGGTTCAGGAGTTGGTGTATGGACTGTAATTCCACCTTATGGGCCTTCTAATTTAATCTTTACAGATATATCAGATCCAACCGCCACAATTAGAAAGCTTACTTATCATTTAGGAGATTCCACTACGCTTCCAATTACTCCGCCTTCGGATGGTGTTTACCATTTAAAATGGACTATCACTAATGGTATCTGTCCCCCTTCAGAAAGTGATATGGTGGTAACAGTTCAACCACCTACCAATCCGGGTATTGTTGGAATTGATACCGTTGCATGTACTGGAAATAATAGTGGCTTCATATCCGTAAATGGATATTTCGGAAATATACTACAATGGGAAGATTCAACATCTTTAAATCCAAATTGGCATATTATTACCAGAACAGTAGGCACAAATCAAGACAGTTTGCACTATGAAAATCTCACTACTACAACTTATTATCGTGCATTAGTAAAAAATGGTGTTGGGTTATCGCTCTATTCCGGAATTGCGGCTACAGTAACTATTTTAGATGCCGTAACAAATGCCGACGCAGGAAAAGATAGCAGCATATGTAATACTAGTTCAATACAATTATGGGGGAATAGACCAACTTCTGGCACTGGCATTTGGAGTTATATTCCAGGTGGTCCTAGTACACCTTCTTTCAGTAATACAAAAGATCCTAAAGCAATTGTATCCGGGCTTACTATTGGAACCTATCAATTTATTTGGACAATTGCGAATGGTAGTTGTAATAATTCTATTGACACAGTAAAAATTACAATTGATGCCCCAACAATTGCAGGTACCATTATTTCTTCTAATACAGTTTGTGCCAATAATAATTCAGGCACTTTATATTTGAATGGATACACTGGCTCCGTTTTATCTGGAAATTATTCAACTGATAACGGACTCAATTGGTTTCCAGTAGCAAATACTGCCAATAAGAATAGTTTTGTTTACACAAATCTTCCTTCAACCACACAATTTAGAGCGGAAGTTAAAAATGGTTCATGCCCTTCATTGTTTACAAATGTTGTTACCATTACGGTTCTCCAAACTGTAACAAAAGCAGATGCAGGAATTGATCAAAAACTTTGCAGTCAAACTACTACTTCACTATCCGCAAATACAGCATTAATTGGCACTGGAAAATGGACATCATTAACAGGAAATCCTTCCGCCATCAGCTTTACAAATCCATTTGACCCAAGTAGTTCTATATCTGGTTTAATCACAGGTACTTATCAATTTGTTTGGACAATTTCAAATGTTTTATGTGCCGATTCTAAAGATACGGTTCAGGTTTCGGTGTATGCAGCAACCGATGCTGGCCATCTTACTTCTGATGCAATAGTATGTGCAAATTCTAACAGCAATTCATTAATACTTTCAGGATATAACAGTACTATACTACAGTGGGAATCTTCAATTAATAATGGCGCAAGCTGGAATATAATAAGTAACAGTAACAGCAATTATCAATATAATAATTTAAATACAACAACTAAATTCCGGACACTTGTACAAAATAATATTTGTCCTTCTATTTATTCTAATATTGTAAACATACAAGTACTACAACCTGTAACCATTGCTAATGCAGGTTTAGATCAAAAAATATGTAATCAGGCAACTACTACCCTTGCGGCAAATACTGCAATTTCCGGAACTGGATTTTGGACTTCACAAGCCAATAACCCCTCACTTGTTAATTTTAATAATTCAGCAGATCCTAACACAACAGTTTCAGGTTTAATTCCAGGCACGTATCAATTTATTTGGACAATTACAAATTCACTTTGTTCATCTTCAAAGGACACCGTTCAAATTTTGGTTTATCCAAATACACTTGCAGGTAATCTTGTTGCGGATAAATTTGTTTGTGCTGATGCTAATATCGGGAAATTAACACTATCAGGATATCTTGGAAATATAGTACAATGGGAATCTTCTATCGACAATGGAATAAACTGGATTCCTATAACCTCAAATAGTGATACCTATAATTACTCTAATTTAATAAGTAATACAAAGTTCAGAACGCTTGTGCAAAATGGCCCATGTACAATTATATATAGTAATGAAGTAAATATTACAGTGAACCCCATCTCAAACCCTGGATTTTTGTCATCTTCAGATACACTAGTCTGTGCAAACCTTAACAGCGGGTCAATTAATTTGACAGGATATACAGGGTCGATCATTCATTGGGAACTTTCTGAAGACAATGGAAAGAGTTGGACTATTATACAAAATTCAAGTAGTAATTTCTACTTTACGAATTTAACTAAATCTTCCTTATGGAGAGTTCTTGTACAAAATGGGGTATGTACTTCGTCTTACTCAAATGCATTAACTGTTTCTACTAATGTACCTACTAATGCAGGAAGCATCAAAGGAAACGCTACTGTTTGCTTTAATACGAATAGTGGCAACATTACACTGGAAGGAAATACCGGATCAATTGTACATTGGGAATCGTCGAATGACAATGGCAATACCTGGACAATCATTCAGAATACAAATAATATACTCTCATATCAACAATTAACAACTACAACTCTTTACAGAGCACTTGTTCAAAGTGGAATCTGTGCAATTCAATACAGCAATACAGTAAAAATAAATATAGTACAACCTGTAACCAATGCCAATGCAGGTAATAATCAAGTCATCTGTAACTTAAATACAACAACTCAATTACAAGGCAATACTGCAATTATTGGGCAAGGAATCTGGACAATGACAAATGGGCCTTCAGACATCTATTTTAATGATGCCACTATTCCAAATACAGTGGTAAACGGACTTGTGCCAGGTACCTATGTATTTAAATGGATGATAGATAATGGAATCTGTGCAGCATCTTCTAGTGATGTAACAGTAATAGTAGATCGACTAAAAGCAGATTTTGGGTTAAATGCTATTAATAATTGTGGTAGTACAACATATGATTTTATCGATGCATCGAAAGCATTATTCGGAATTGCAAATTGGAAATGGTCAAGCGCTCCTTCAGATACAACAAATACAAAAAATTATAGCAAAACATTTCCTTTTGCTGGTCAAAATAAAGTAAGTCTTACAGTACAAAGTAATACTGGTTGCATCGCAACAACCAATGCAAATTTCCAAGTAAAGGTATTTTCAGTTCCAAAAGTTAATATCAATGCCATTAATGAAGCATGCAAAACTCAATTGATGCAACTTTCTTCTAATTTAAATTCAAAGGATAGTATTTTCTCTATTTTATGGAATCTAGGTAATGGTATTAATTCGAAAGATAGCACTGTAACTGTTCAATATTTTAGCGAAGGAAAATATACTGTTAAACTATTGGTATCTACTATCAACAATTGTTATGATTCAACTTATAAATCACTTATAATCCATCCTTTACCAACTGTTTTAGTTTCTTCTGATAATTTTGTTTGTAAAGGAGACACATTAAACTTGATTGCAACAGGAGCAATGAATTATATATGGATGGATCAACAAAATAATATCGTTTGTAATTCTTGTGAAACCATAAAAATATCCCCTAATTCAAATAGCAGTTATAGTGTAATTGGTTACAATCAATATGGTTGCAGTCAGATAACAAATACAAGCGTAAGGGTAGTTCAGCCATTTAAAATTCAGGCCTCGCTTATTGATACTATTTGTTTAGGTTCATCATTAAACTTAACTATTACTGGTGCTGAAAGCTATAAATGGTTAACAGATCCTGGGTTAAGTAATTATTATAGTAACAATCCAGTTGCAACTCCAAAAAACACAACAACATATACCGTAATTGGAAGAGACAATCATGCATGTTTTACAGATACAGCAAAAATTAAATTGGTAGTTGGCGAACCTACGCTCTTTAATCTTGCTGCTGATACTGCGGTTCAGGCAGGTGTACAATTTATGTTGGTACCTAATAGTAATAAACTAGAGAATATCCGTAGATGGAAATGGACAGGAAATGCTATTTTCACTTGTGATAATTGCCAAACAACAATTGCAAAAGTTTCAAATGATGCTGCAATAATTTGTACTGCCACCAATTTATTTGGATGCAATACAACTGATACTATTTCAATTAAAACTTTCTGCCCTAATTCTGAAATTTTTATTCCAAATGCATTCTCACCAGATGGAGATGGAATTAACGATATTCTATTTGTTCAAGGTTCGGGTATTAAACTGATTAAGAGTTTTAGAATTTATAGTCGCTGGGGCGAATTAGTTTTCGAAAAAACCAATTTCTTACCTGGTGATCCATCAAATGGCTGGGATGGTAAAATAAGGGGTAAGGCAGCCGCACAAGATGTATTTGTTTACATATGTGAAGCAATTTGTGAAAAAGGAATACCTGCCATTTTTAAAGGAAATGTTGCTGTATTAAAATAATTGGATGATGAAAAAGTTTTTATTTTGTTTAATCTTTATGCTTGGTTGGTTTTTACAAAACCTACATGCACAAGATTTTACTTTTTCGCAATTCTATGAACAACCCATTCTTCGAAACCCTGCATTAGCTGGAGTATTTACTGGCGATCTAAGAGTAGCTACTGCTTACCGTGACCAATGGTCAAGTATTACAGTACCATTCCGAACAACTTCGCTAAGTGTAGAATATAAAGTTCCAGTAAACGAAAAAAATGATTATCTCACATTATCATCCCAAATGAGTGTTGATGCTGCGGGTGATATTAGTCTTAAAAGAACTCAATTCAAACCCGCTTTGAATTTTCATAAATCTCTGAGTGGCAATAGAGATACTTATTTATCTGGAGCATTTATGTTTGGCATCGTGTCAAGTCATTTCGATGCAACGAAATTAATTTTGGGCGACCAATATCGGAATAGTGCATATAGCCCTTCAAATCCCAGCTCCCAGCCCATTGTTAATACCGGATATTCTTATTGGGATCTTTCGAGTGGTTTATGTTTTAGCACAAATTTAAATACACGTTCAAACTTTTACATTGCCGTCGGCATGACGCATGTAACAAATCCAGTAATTAAATCAACAACAGGCTCTGTGCCAGATGCTGTGCCACCAAAATATTCTATCAATACAGGGCTTCATACACAATTCGGTTATAAAAATCATATTAAGGCCTTTGCAGATTATTTTGCACAAGGTGGTAATAGACAGTTTTTAGGCGGCATGTTATATGGCGTTAACATTAGAGAATATAACAATGCCGAACCTGATATTTTTTATGTTGGTAGTTTTTTGAGATGGGGTGATGCGATAATTCCTGCTGTGAATATTGGACTTAGCCATTTTAATGTTGGAGTAAGTTATGATATCAATATTTCAAATCTTAATGTAGCATCTAATTGGAGGGGTGGACTGGAATTAACTATCTCTTATACTGATTTCCTACAGATCAGAAATACCTCCATCGACAAAGTAAGGTGCACAAGATTTTAATTTGCCTTATTTCTTCTGTCCTTTATTTAATTTAATGAAGTAGATCACTACATTAGAATAAAGGTCGCTGGAAACACTAACTTCTGTTCTTTTATTATCCGCATCGGTAATTACCATCAGTGCAGAATTTGGAGGAGTGAGACCTAGATTTTCTGCAAAAAATATCATTTCGTTTTTGCTTTGGTCATTATCCAACTTAACAAAGAAACTAATGGGTTTATTTACCTGTAGTAATTCTTTATACACCAGAATTTGTTTATTAAAAATTACTGAAACAGTATCGTAATCAAATACCCCATTATCATATAAATCGATACGTACAAAATCAGAGGTTGAATAAATTTGCAAAGGCTTTTTAGGAATCCTTTTGGTCATTTCATTAATAATATCCGACTCTTTAAGCCTAGGTGTCATATCCAACATTTCAATCATCTGCATTTTTTTGCCCTCTGGAACAATAACTTTTTTCTCTTTATTATTTTCAACAAGATTTGGAACCTTTTCTACTAGAGCATCCGTTTTTTTAACCCTAGTTGTTTCAGCATTTTTTAAATATACTGATTGCTTTTTCTCAGGTTCAATTGGCACTACATTTTTAATTTCTTCTTTGATTACTATTGGAGTATTAAGGGCAATAGAACTTTCTGTTTTGCTACTAGTTGGCAGAATTAAACTTGTATCTACATCCAACTTTAATTTCCTGGCAATTGCATAAAATTCAGCTGAATGATAGTTTGAATCGGCCTTTATTTTAGTGATATCCAGCTCCCTACCTGAAGGTATCCACTTTGGTTTGGTTCCTTTTGTAATAATTAAATCAGATCTTCTATTTGAAAGTTGCTTACCACTGTTATAGGTTGTATCTTCTTTGCATTGCATGATAAAATGCTCTTTACCAAAGAAATCAATATTAATTCTGGATGTATTAATTCCTTTACTCAATAGATACCTTCTAACTGATTCTGATCTTTTTCTAGACAATCTAATATTTGCTTCCATTGAACCTTTACAATCAGTAAATGATGCAATCAGAATATTTAATTCTGGTTTTTTTTCAAGTACCGAAACTATTTCATCTAATTGAGAGAAGTCTTCAACCCTAACTTTAGCACTTGCAAAATTATAATAGACATTTCTTCTAATAAAAGTGATGGCATTAATAGAGTCCATAAAATGCTTTTCAACATTTTCTTTCTCCATAGCTTTTGTAACAATTACAGGTTCAGGTTCTGGCTTTTTAACTTCCGCAACTACTTTCTTCAAAGTATCAATAATAACAGTATCCTTTTTAATAGAATTCGATTTTACTGAATCAATAACTTTGATTTTAACTGTTCTGAAAATTTCCAAACAACATGATGAAAACCTATCTGAACTTAAGTACCCAGTATCAGATGCATCCATTTTATAGTATTCATCATCCTTCACAGAATTATAAGGTGCTCCTAAATGAGCTATCGGGTCGTTCCATTTATTTAGAGATAATGAACCTGATGTTTCATAAATATCCAATCCTCCCATTCCTAATCTTCCATCAGAACTAAAAGTGAGTTTAGATTCTGCTGCATAATAAAAAGGTGTTACATCATTCCCTAGCGTATTTATAGTTGAACCTAAATTCAAAGCATTACCGCTTGGTTTTTCTCCATCCATAGCTACCATCCATAAATCGTATTTTCCAAAACCACCTGGCTGATTCGAAGAAAATAAAAGCCATTTACCATCCGCTGAAATAAATGGTTGCTTTGATTGATATCCCTTTAGATTGATAGGAGATGGCAGAAGTATTGGATTAGACCATTTTGAATGAATATCAGATCTTTTCATGTAATAGATAGCAAAGGGTTGTACTCCGGATTTTACTTCATCCTTCCAGGCTGTTAGGTACATTGTATTACCATCACTTGAAAATGAATTTGCCGCCATGTTCACATCATCTGCTATTTGATCAATTGCTTTGTTTACATTACCTCTTATGAAATCGGCTTTATATAAACGTAAAGGATAAATTTTTTGTTGGTTCTTATTTAATTCATGTCTTGAACTACTAAACCAGTATTCCTTATTATTCAATTTCTCTAGTGCAAAATTTGATCCGTCTTCTGAAGAAGTGGCTTGCATTTTAGTAACAGTTGCAACTGGCTTCAATGACTTATTGGCTAATATAAGATTACAAGATGCAATTCCCTGATTTGCTTTTTCAACATAACTGTCTTTGTTATGATATTTTTTCAAGAATGAATTGAAAGCTGAGACTGCTTTTTGGGGATCGTTATTTGCAAGCAAACAATATCCATACCATAATTCCGCTAATGGAAATTGAGAATCTTTTGAAGAAATATATTGTTGGTATTGAGTTGCAGCATCCTGGTAATGTTCATATAGTCTATAGGATTCTGCTAGTTTATAGGTTACTCTATTTACACTTGATTCTTTAATTTTATGGATTGGGCTTTTTGAGTAAGATTGAGTGGGATAAACTAAAGATTCTGAAGACTCTGAAATAGGTGTCTCATAAAGAATCGTAGAATACAAAATCGCTGCATTATAATAATCCTTATTCTTAAAACTCTCATCAGCCCTTCGCTCAATTTTCTGAGCCGACTGTGCCCAAATATATCCTCCCCATGTCATTGAAAAAATCAATGCCATAGCAGTTAAAATAATATATTTATTATTTACAGTCTTGGGCATACAAATTTTGTAACTGGTGTTTTTTTAGGATTTACAAAACTGATTGACAGTTCATAACCCCCACTATTTGTTGAAGCGGTTTTTAATTGCGATGTATTAAAATCATAACTAAACCCAATTGTCATTCCATTTATATGTATTCCAACATTTGGAGCTATGGCATCATTAATTCTATAGCTACCACCAAAAATCAAATCTTTATAGGGATCAATTTTTAAATCGAATGAAAGCCCTGCAATGATTTCATTGCTACTTCCCTGACTTAAATAAATGGCATTGGGCATTAAATCTATCAGATCCATCAAATGAATTCTGAATCCCCCATGAAATGAATATCGAATGGGGACTTTATTACTATTAGAACTAGAAATAAATCGATTTTCAGGTTCAGTTGGATGGTATACACTAAAACCTAAAAATGGATTAAGTGTATGGTTAGGATCCCCATCAAAATATAATAAACCAAAACTTCCATCCAATGAAGTAGCTGACGGGTAAGTGAAATTTTCATTGGAAGGAATGGTAGGGTCAAATCCAATTAGTGGATTGAATTGGTTACCAAATTGAAAATTACCCGGATCTACCCTTCTATTCAAAAAACCTATTTGAAATCCACTTGCTAATATTTGATATTGTGTTAGATGCACTTGATAAGAGAGAGATAAATAACCACTGGTATAATGGTATCCTCCATCCTCAGTTTTTTGATTAAATAAAGTTACACCTAATCCGAAATTTCGAGGCAATGAAATATCAGCAGAAATCCCTTGTGATAATAATGCTGAAGAAAGACTAGGCCATTGTTTACGATAGTTTCCACTCACTCTATAACTTCCATTCATGGCACCTGTAAATGCAGGATTTAACCATTGCGGATAAGCATAGAATTGTGTAAAATGCGCATCAACTTGAGCATCAGTTTTTCCGTGCATCACGAAAAGTTGAACAAGTATGAATAAAATGTATTTGCGCATCAGTATTAGTTGTTTGAGATACTTATTTTAATTTATCTGATTAATGTAAATGATCCTTTTTTTACAATGTTTGTTCCATCCTGCATTTTTGCTTCTAAAGTATATGTATACACACTTGCAGGCGATTTATTTCCTTTATAATTTCCATCCCATCCATTCACTATATCGGTAGAACTAAAGACCAACTCACCCCATTGACTATATACCTTTAATTGAAAACTATTAATAGCTGTACCATAAACCCGAAAGATATCATTGCTCCCATCTCCATTCGGAGTAAACGCATTGGGAACGTATAATCCATTTCCAAATGGATTAATTGTTGTTGCAATAATCTGGCTGGTATCACTAGTCTGACAACTAACTAATCCAAGTGCTTTTATTATTACTTTTTGTGTCTGTCCGGCTGGAATTCCGTTCACAATTTCTTTTAATGCTAATATTCCATCTGTAGGATATTGAAAACTTAACCCATTATCCAGACTTAATAAATAAGCAGTTGCATCAGGTACAGCATTCCAACTAACAACAATCGAATTGGCCCCTAAAGAGTCGATTTTAAGAATTGGTTTCGCTATTTTATTCCGAACTATAATTTGAACAGTAGCACTTTTTGAAGGACATACAGCAGGCACACTGTTACCATTAATTACATAACTAGCATTTTTTGTAACACTACTTAATCCATAATAAATCCCTGAATTTATTTTTATAGAACTTCCTGGTAAGTACCATGAATAAACAACACCAGTTTGTGGTGACATTACATTTAATGTATCAGATTCGGCATTGCAAACGGAATCCTTTTGTGCCTTAACTAAAAAGTCTAAAACAGGTGCTGCCATTTGAACAGTACTACTATCTTTTGAGGTGCAAAGCCCTTTTGTTACAGTAACAGTATACACCCCATTTTTATTTACAGTGATATTCTGGGCAGTCTCACCAGTACTCCATAAATAGGAATTAAATCCTACTCCAGCATCTAATTTAGCGGTATCACCACAAACATTTACTGTTTGAAGTAAAGTTGTCTGCATGGGTAGTACAGAAATTAAAATACTATCAGTACATACAAATCCGCCACTGGTTCTGGTTATTTTATATGGAGTAGTAACAGTAGGATTCACAGTGATAAAAGAAGTTGTATCACCTGTAGACCATACATAAGATTTCAATGTTAGCGGGATGCTAGTTGAATCTGGATAGTAAGCCCAAATTCCATCATATCTAGCCCAAATCATTCGCTTTCCTATTGGATCATAATACGCAAGGCCATTCATGTTTGAACCAACAGCAGCAGGTGGTTGGTCTCCTTGTCCTTTAAATTCTACGAACCCTGCATCAATAGCGGTTCGGAAGCGAAATGTTTTATTTGTATTTGGTAAATTTTGATTCTGTGTATAATTTCCTGTTGGCTGAAACCCTCCAAATAAAAAAAAGCGAGACTTATCATAATCATATCCCACAGCACCCTGATATTTTATTGAGGCATTGTTTACAGGTAGAATATTTTTGAAAGTATATGTTGCCAAATCAAGTTCCCATAAATCTTTTAACCAACAATACATTCCTGACTGACTGGCCCAGGGGCTCCCCAAAGTGCATGTACCATCTAACTCATTACCAGAATAACTTCCTTGCCCTGCAAACAAATAAAGTTTTGTACCATTTGAATTTGAGGCTATAAGATTGCCTCCTTTTGGTGGTACTGAATCAATCAGTGGATTAGATTTTTTTTGTGCCCATCCACTAATAGTACTTTCATAAATCCAGCTCTTCATTTGATTAAACCCAAATCCACCATAGAAACCTGCCTGTTGTGTAGTAGGGTTCCAATAGGAAGATGACCCATAAGAATCGCGATCAATGGCCCCATTACCTATCAAAGTCCAGCTCCCGCCAGCAGCAGGAAGTGCATATATGCTATCTCTTCCTCCACGCCAATATAACAATCGATTATTGGTATAATCAAATGTAAATTCAGTAAAATCCCCAGGCCAGTTAGTAGCATTAATAGCAGTAACAGAACTATTTTTTAAATCGTACCTGATAATTTGTTGATGAATGATACTATACAAATATTGATTTGCTTTATCGTATCCAAATGGTTTGATATTAAATAAAACAGAGTCGATCGCATTTTGGGCAATCAATTGTTTCCAGACGCCAGGTAAAACAGTATCAGGAGCTGGTGCGGGAATTAGATTTAATAATACAGATACACCGGGACAAATCAAAGTATCCTTTTGATAAAGAAATCGGTCGCAAGCAGAGCTCTGCCCATTTGCTTCCTGATTAGCTATAAGCGTCAAGCAGACTATTGAATAAAAAAAATATCGTACAATTTTATTCACAAATTTTTTTTAACTAATTACAATGCAAGAAAATTTCTTTTAAAAGGAATCACCTGCAATTAACTTACCGATTAGACATATTTCAAAATGCCAATTTAACAGCAAGTAAGAGTAACATTGGGGTAGCAGAAAAAGAACAGGTCAAATTAACCCATTAACTTATTGCTATAAAGTTATGAATTTTACTACGATTCACCCTGAAAGGTGGATTTTAGTCTATTCTTTACAAGAACGATTTGAGTCGGCCTTTATTGTACAAATAACTATAAATGGACCTAGGCATTCGCCAATGCTCTATCGAGATGAACGTATCCACCATCAACATAAATAATTTGGCCTGTAGTATGACTAGAAACTGACGATAACAGAAAAGCCACCATATTAGCAATTTCTTCTGTTGTTGTCATTCTTTGTTGAAGTGGAATATGTGAGGTAATTTCTTTAAGTTTTTTCTCCGGCTCAGAAAGCGTTTTGATCCATTTTTCATATTGGGGTGTCATACATTCTGCAACAACAACTGCATTCACCCTAATATTATATTTAAGAAGTTCAACGGCCCATTCTCGTGTTAACGCGTTTCTTCCACCATTTGAAGCGGCGTATGCTGAAGTATTACCCTGACCTGTTTCAGCAGTCTTTGAAGTAATATTAACGATAGATCCTTTACTTTTTATCAATGAGGGAAGTGCATGATGTGCTAAAAGGTAATAATGCACTAGATTTCGATGCAAACTTTTCATAAAGCCATCATAATCACCGTGCTCAAGACCGACACCATCATTCACTCCAGCATTATTTACTAATCCATCTATTCGATTAAACTTATTCAATACTGCGTTAATTGTTTCTTGTGAAGTTTCGGGGTTCGATAATTCAGCCGTGTATTGCCATGCTTTTCCACCTGCAGCTTCTACCTCTTGCAATAATTTCATGTTATCTGTTTGGCTTCTTCCCACAATTACTGGGATGGCAGATTCAGATGCCAGTAATTTTACGATACCAGCCCCAATGCCTTTTGCTCCTCCCGAAACAATGATCACTTTATTAGAAAGTTGTAAGTCCATCAACCGTATTTTTAAATTTGATAAAAACGTTTAGCATTACCACCAAATAACATTTCCTTTTCAGAATCAGTACAATTACTAAAATACTGTTTATAAATAGATAATTGCTGTTTATAATTGGCTGCAATCAAGCAAACAGGCCAATCAGACCCATAAATCAACCGATCCATTCCAAATGCATTTTTAATTACGGCAAGATAAGGGTCAAAATTTGAAGGTTCCCAATCCTCCCAGTTCGCCTCAGTTACCATACCACTTACTTTACAAAACACATTCTTTTGAAGCCCAAGTGACACAATACCTTTTTCCCATTCTTCTAATTGCTGATCTTTAATATTAGGTTTGGCAATATGATCGATCACAAATCGCATTTCTGGAAACTGCTTAACCATCAACAATGTGGCCGCCAAATGTTTAGGGTAAATTAAAATTTCGTAACAATAATTAAATTTCTGCAATGCGGCAATACCCCTTAAGAATTCAGCAGTAAGCATAAACTCTGGTTCTTCTGCCTGAAGAATATGTCTAAATCCTTTTACAATAGGCCATCGTTTCCAATCAGCCAATTGGTATTCAATATCTGCTGACATAAGATCAACCCAGCCAATTACCCCGCAAATCCATTTGTTTTTTGATGATAAGTCAACAAGAAATCTTGTTTCTGCTGCTGATTGATCAGCCTGAACAGCAATACATCCATCGATTCCATTTTCTAATAATAATGGCTCTAAATCTTCTGGCAAAAAGTCTTTCCGAATCACTTGCATGGAATCATTTATCCAAGTATGTGTTTCAGGATGATAATGCCAAAAATGTTGGTGTGCATCAATCATCATTAACTTATTTTTGTCTGATACGCTTCGGCAGTTTGTTTAGAAGTTCCCAATCCATCAATCCCCAACTCAACAACATCTCCTGGTTTTAAATATAGTGGAGGATTCATTCCTAACCCAACACCTGCAGGAGTTCCTGTTGATATAATATCTCCGGGCAATAAAGTCATAAACTGGCTGATATATGAAATAAGATAGGGAACATTAAAAATCAAATCATCCGTATTACTATCCTGTACAATTTTATCATTTAAACTTAACCACAATCTAAGATGATGCGGATCAGGAATTTCATCTTTAGTAACCAGCCATGGACCCAAAGGTGCAAAACTATCGCAGCCTTTTCCTTTATCCCAGGTTCCTCCTCTTTCTAATTGAAATGCTCTTTCGCTTACGTCATTATGTAAACAATAACCTGCTATATAGTTCATAGCATCTTGTTCATCTACATAGCTTGCTCTTTTTGAGATCACTACCGCCAACTCAACTTCCCAATCCGTTTTTAAAGAATTTTTAGGTATAACGATTGCATCATTAGGACCAACTATTGATGTAGTTGATTTAAAAAAAAGAATTGGTTCGGAAGGTATAGCAGCATTTGTTTCTTTTGCATGCTTAGCATAATTAAGTCCAATACA
Source organism: Bacteroidota bacterium (assembly GCA_037139075.1). Lineage (GTDB taxonomy): Bacteria > Bacteroidota > Bacteroidia > Chitinophagales > Chitinophagaceae > Sediminibacterium. The sequence goes on along the minus strand of JBAXHC010000017.1, from coordinate 15,648 downwards.
AACAATCTTCGAAGGTTTTGCAACGGGGCAACCAAAACGAGTTCCTTCTTCAATTTCCTCTAATGTGGTTGAGGCATTTTCAATTTCTTTTTTCAATTTTAATAGCCCATCACTGGCAAAGAAATTTTCATCATAATCATTTACTAAAGAACTTACACTGTAGTTTTTACCGTTGATATGCACACCTGGCTTTTCATTGCCAATCGTTCCAAATCGAATTAATTTCATAAAACTATTTCTCTAATTAAGTTGAATAATGGTATCAATATCGTTTAAATCTATACCTTCCAGATATATAAATACGCCTTCAGTAACCTGCTTGAATTTCACTGATATATTAGTATTTAACAAGTTGGCCGAATTAATTTTTTTACTTAATTGTGGAACAAAAACAAATCCGTTATTATCTTTTTTATCAAGAATATGAACATAGATCGTATTACTCTTTTGTGTAAGCACTCCCCAATCTTGAGCTGCTACTATATTACCACGAGTACCACGAATACTTACAGCATTTTTATCCATCCACTTTCCAATAATTGCAAGTGTATCGATGAATTCTTTTTGAATAAGTCCATTAGGTTGAGGCCCTACGTTTAATAGAAAATTGGCATTTCTGCCAGCTGCGTTTACCAAATAATGTATAAGGGCTTTAGATGATTTGAAATTTCTATCAGTTATATTGTATCCCCAGGCTTCATTCATTGTTTCGCAGGTTTCCAATGGTAATTGTGAAATATCTGCACCACCAAATCCTGTAGTATTAACTCCTGGTAAATCCTTTTCAAACATCTGAAAATCTTCTCCTTCAATTGGAAGTAAATGATGATTATTTCCTATTAAGCATTGTGGCTGCAGCTTATGAATTAAACTATATATTTCATCGTAATGCCAGTTCACTTTTGATTTCAAAGTTTTATCAACATCATTATCTAACTGATCCCAATGTCCATCAAACCAAATTGTTGAAACTTCACCATATTTAGTTAGTAATTCAGTTAGCTGTGCTTTCATAAATTTAATGTAAGAATCCCAATTACTTTTTTCAGTTCTTCCAGATTTCTTGCCGGTCTTCCCAGTCTCCCATTGATAATCTGATCGATACCAATCCAGCAGAGAATAGTAAAAACATATTTTAACCCCCTGACGGTGGCATTCATCCGCAATTTCTTTTACTATGTCTTTGCCATACTTCGTATTTGTAATTTTCCAATCAGATTCTTTTGTATCAAAATTACTAAACCCATCATGGTGACGGGTAATGAGGGTGATATATTGCATCCCTGCATTTTTAGCAATGGATACCCATTCTTTAGCGTTAAACTCAGTAGGATTAAAAACATTTTGCAATAGTTTATAATCTTCCTGGCGAATGCCTCGATTATTCATTACCCATTCTCCATTAGCCAACACACTAGAAGCACCCCAATGAATAAACATTCCAAATTTCATATCTTGAAATTGTTGACGTGCAGCTAAATTTTCCTTGGTAGGAATATATGCTTGCTGTGACATTGCATAAACAGCCATCAACATTGGTAAAACAAGAAGCAGTAACTTTTTCATGTATCAATTTTTAATTATTCAATTTAATAAAACCACCATCAATAGGATAATCGTTTCCAGTGATAAAGCTAGCTTCATCACTACATAAGTAAAGGGCTAAAGATGCTATTTCCTCCACATTACCCATTCTACCAATTGGCTGACTTTTAGATAATTTGTCAAACATCTCTTCTTCTTTTCCAGGATAATTTTTTGAAATAAACCCATCAACAAATGGAGTGTGAACACGTGCTGGCGAAATAGAATTACATCTTATATTTTCTGATAAATAATCGCGTGCAACACTTAGTGTCATGGCGTAAATGGCACCTTTACTCATGCTATATGCAAAACGATCTGGAAGTCCAACAATGGCAGCAATGGATGCTAAATTAAGAATGACTCCTTTTTTATTTTTTTTCATCAATGGTATTCCACAATGAATAGCATTGTAAGCCCCTTGAACATTAACACGAAAAATTTTCTCAAAATCTTCAGGGCTTGTATTTTCAACATTTCCTACATGAGCTATTCCTGCATTATTTACAAGTATATCAAGAGTTCCAATTGAATTAAAGACTTTAGTCATCTCCTGTTGGTCACTAACATCACAACGATATGCTTTTGCATTGCCTCCACTTGTTTTAATATCAGTAACCACTTTTTCAGCCGCTTCCAAATTAAATTCTATTATGTGTATTGTTGCACCTTGTTTTGCAAAGAGAATGGCCATTGCTTTACCAATTCCACTTCCTGCTCCAGTTATAACAGCTGATTTACCTTGTAGACTAAACATAAATTTATTTTAAAGAGAATATTTCATTCATAATCACCCATTTTTCACCAGGTTTTGCAAAAGGCAATGGCTTTTGAAACTGCCACATCAATCTTTCCCATTCCTGCACTTTTTCATTTGCAAGATCAGACTTTTGTTTTGCATCAAAACTAAACTGATCATTCACTTCCATGATCATAAAAAGACGATTGCTAACTCTGTAAATCTGCATATCATCAATACCCGCTGAGCGAATACTGTCAATAATTTCCGGCCATACTTTTTGGTGCCATTCTTCATATTTTTTTATTAAAGAAGGGTCATCATATAAATCCAATGTGAAACAATATCTTTTCAATTTCAATACAATATTTAAATGAATTTAATTTATAGGCAATACCCGATATCCTTTCCATCCAAAATAAAATACGATACTAAAACAGATCACAGGAACAAAATATCCAAGTTGAATATCGCCAGTTACATCACTTATAAAAGCAAGTACTGGAGGCATTATGGCACCACCTACTATCGACATCACAATTAAACTACTTCCCATTTCAGTATCTGTATTTAATTCTTTAATACCCAAAGAAAAAATGGTAGGGAACATGATTGACATAAAGAATGCTATTGCAATAACAATATAAACTGCAGGCATTCCATGAACAAACATGGCTGCTAATGATAATAGAATATTGATAGCTGCATAAATTGCCAACAAATTGGAAGGCTTGATATATTTCATGAAAAAGGTTCCTGCAAATCTTCCTATCATAAATGCCACACCACAACCCATTCCTAAATAATCGGCAGCTTTAATTTTATCGATACCTGAAGCTTTCATTGCATATAGTATAAAAAAGCTCAACACACAAACTTGAGCGCCAACATAAAAAAACTGAGCAGCTATTGCCCATCTCAAGTGCACATGACGTAATGTATGTTTAATACTCTTACCAGATACAGAGGCATCTTTTGCTTTTATTTCGGGTAATTTTATTATCGCGAAAATAATAGCAATCAAAACAATAATACTTCCTAAAACAAAATACGGCGTCTTTACTGAAGCAGCCTCTGAAGCTAGCGCCATTTTTCTTGCAGTTTCCGTCATTGCAGCCAAAGCTTCATCGCTATTGCCTTTCGTCAAAATCATTCTTGCACCAATAATTGGTGCTAATGTAACTGCTAACCCATTAAAGGACTGTGCAAAATTTAAACGTTGCGTTGATGTTGCCGGGTCTCCTAATAAAGAAGCGTATGGATTTGCAGCAGTTTCTAAAATTGTGAGTCCGCATGCAATGATAAAAAGTGCTGCCAGAAAAAATAAATATTGTTGTGTGTTAGCTGCTGGAATAAACAAAAAAGAACCTAAAGCAAATAAACCAAGGCCAGTTATGATTCCTGCTTTGTACCCATAGGTCTTCATGATATATCCTGCTGGCAAAGCCATTACAAAATAAGCAATGAAAACGGAGGAGTCAATAAGCGAAGATTGCAGTGTAGATAAACTAAAAGACTTCTTTAAATGAGGTATTAAAATTGGATCTAGATTATGAACAAAACCCCACAAAAAAAACAGGGATGTTATCATAATAAAAGCAAAGCGGGTTGAAGCAGCTTTATTGGGCATAGCAAAAGTTAGTTATGAAATTTACAAGTGTTTTTAAGCACTATTGTAAAGAAATAGAAATTTCCATAAAAGATAGCGAAATATTATAAGTTAGATTTTGATTTCATTTTAAACTGTTTTTCAAGTTTGCTGATGATGGCTTGTAAAACATAACTATTGTGTAATTCACCTTCCACTAATTTCCAATCTATTCTTTTTGTTTTCAATCCTCTTGATTTTAAAAGAGGTCGATTATTCTGCAGCACAATACTTCTATTCTTCCCCATTATTTTAATTCGCTCAATTTGATCTGAGCTATAAATAACATTAGCTTTTAAATGAATGTATTGTTGATCATACCTTATTATTATTTGCCATTCCATAAATCTAAATTACTAACATTTTTAGCATTTATGAAGAAAAATGGGGCTTAAAATAAATTCTGATCTTAGTATATTTATATAAGACGACTGCAAAAACTGAATTTTTGCAATTTTGAGGATCATTCTCTTATAAAATCAAGTTATATAGCATTACTCTAATTTTGCAATATGAAAATCTTATTAATCTCTGTTGGTAAATCAAATGAGCCTTATGTGGAGGAAGGGATTAAAGATTTCACGGGACGAATAAGTAAATACTTTCCGGTAAGCTGGCAAATTATTGCACCTCCAAAAATTGCTGCAAGCCTTTCTGAATCTGGATTAAAAAAAGCAGAAGGCCTGCTTATTTTACAACAAATTTTGCAAGATGATTATCTGGTATTGCTCGATGAAAGGGGGCAGTCATTCGATTCACCGGGAATATCACAATTGATTCAACAGAGAGCAAATGAGAGTTGTAAGCGAATCGTTTTTTTGATAGGTGGTGCGTTTGGTGTTGATGAACCCGTTTTTAAAAGGGCCAATACTACTTGGAGTTTATCGAAACTTGTTTTCCCACATATGCTAGTCCGACTTATTTTATCAGAACAGATTTATAGAGCTTGTAGCATTTTGAGAAATGAAAAATATCACCATTTATAGTGCTCTGTAATTATATCTAACATAATATTCATCTTCCTTTTTGATATTCCGCTTCAGAATATATTAAATTGCCCGCATGTTTACCATCACCGTCATTATTCTTGCAATTACCTGTATCGTTTCTTTTACAGCATTTTCAAATGAAAAATTAATGGAAGATTTGATCTTTTATCCTCCTGCGGTAACCAATCGAAATCAGTGGTATCGTTTCATTACTTGTGGGTTTATTCATGCAGATATCATGCATCTGGCTTTTAATATGTATTCTTTTTATCTTTTTGGGAGAATGGTTGAGGAAGCATTCATTCAAATATTTGGAGATAAAGGCAAACTACTTTACATTTTTTTATACATTATTGCACTAATAGTTTGCTTACTACCAACCTATTTAAACAATAAAGACAATTATCATTATCGGAGTTTAGGTGCTTCTGGCGCTGTCTCCGCTGTAATATTCGCAGGAATCTTCATTTACCCTACTATGAAAATGGGATTATTTCTTATTCCGGTAATGGTTCCTGGTTTTGTTTTTGGCCCCATCTTTCTATTACTTTCTGCGTACTTAGCTAAAAGAGGGCACGGGAACATCAATCATTCAGCACATATTTGGGGAGGTGTCTTTGGAATTGTATTTCTAATTATATGCAGTCAGTTTTTGAGCAACTATCGTCCAGTGGAAATGTTTGTAAGTCAGGTTACAGAATATATTAGAGCTTTGTAGGTAATAGTTGTATTTGTAAAATATGGTTTGTATTTAATTGTAATTTGAACCGATTATCAATTCGATAACCTACTACCCAAATAATTTTTCTGTCACTCTCCAATACCCAACAATTTTCTTTTTGCGTTTTAGATAATTTAAGATCCATCAGAAAGCGGCTAATTTTCTTCTTTTTCTGCATCCCTAATGGATAAAAATAATCCCCCACTCTTGGCTTCCTCAATAATAATGGAAATTTGATTTTATCAAAATCCATTAATGCAAATAAATTGTCGGTATTTATTACCTGAGAAGCATTTACTATTTTAGTTAGCTGCAACACTCCCTGAGAAAAATGTAATTGAGATTCGCCTTCTTCAACTACATAATATTGCGCATTTTGTTTTTCTAATTCAGCGATAATTAACCACTTTCTATTTTTAATAATACGGTGTGTCAATGAAGATACATAAGCAGCATTATCGGCATCCAAGAGCTTGATAATTTCTGGTGTTTGCGCTGGACTAAAACCGAATGTTTTCGACATTTCCCAAATGATAGATGCCAGAGATTTTTCCTTTTTTAGTTTTAAAATAGGAATATGAATCTCAGTCCCTTTTTGTTCAAATAAATTGTTCAATTTACCAGCTATTGCATCTTGATAAATTGTTGCCACTTCACTAAAACGCTCAATATTTTCAAGTATATTTTCTTCTACTTCAGGAAATATTTTTTGGATCTGCGGGATTAATTGGTTCCTAAAAAAATTTCTTGTGTACTTATCTGATTCATTAGAAATATCCTCTACATATTGCATTTGATATTCTTGCGCATAGCTGATGAGCTGTTCTTTTCTTAATTTCAATAAAGGACGTATCAATGACCGCTCTTTTTGAAAAGGTTGGATTCCACGCATCCCGGAGATTCCAGTACCTCTAAAAAAATTCATCAATACTGTTTCAATATTATCATCTCCATGATGAGCCGTAACCAATAAAACTTGTTTATCAACTTTTTTTTGTACCTCATCTAACAAATCAGCAAACCAGTCGTACCGTAGTTTTCTTGCGGCTTCCTGAATGGCAATTTTATTTAGATCTGAGAATTGTTGGGTGTTAAACTTCTTCACAAATATTTCAGTGGCGCCAATAATTGAAGACACAAACAATTCATCCCGGTCACTATCTGAACCTCGCAACTGAAAATTACAATGAGCAATGCTATAAGAAAACCCGGCATTTTTTATCAAATCTACAAGTACTACACTATCTACTCCCCCACTTACAGCCAATAATAAATGAATGTTCTCCCTATGTAAGTTGGGAAATTGCTTTTGCCAATGACTTTTAAATTGAGTGTTTAAATTCATGGGATTCATTAAGCTTTCTTTGCTTCTTTAGCCCATCCGTCTTTTAAGCTTACTGTTCTATTAAAAACTAATTGATCATTTGTACTATCTCTATCAATAACAAAATAACCCTTCCTGATAAATTGAAATGCAACACTAGGATCATCTGTTTTTAAAGCGGGTTCTGCATATGCATTAGAAATAGTTTGCAAAGAATCTGGATTAATATAGTCTTTGAAATCTCCATCAGCATTAGCCACATCTTCTACTTTAAATAAGCGATCATACAATCTGATTTCTGCTTTAATAGCAGTTGCTGCATTAACCCATTGCAATGTTCCTTTTACATTAATACCCGAAGTGTCTGATCCACTTTTACTTTCAGGAATATAGCTGCAATGTAGTTCGGCAATATTACCATCAGCATCTTTAATAACATCATCACACTTAATTATATAGGCGCTTTTTAAACGGACCATTTGACCAGGGGATAATCTAAAATATTTTTTTGGTGCCACTTCCATAAAATCATCTTTCTCCACATAAATCACATTACTAAATGCAATGCTTCGAGTTCCTGTAGAATGATCCTCTGGATTATTTTCACTTTCTAATAACTCGGTGGTATCAGGATAATTGGTAATGATAATTTTCAATGGATCGAAAACCACCATTCTTCTCAATGCCGTTTTATTAAGTTGTTCGCGTACACAAAATTCTAAGAGACTTAAGTCAATCAGGTTTTCTCTTTTCGCAACTCCAATTTTATCACAAAATTCTCGAATGCTTTCGGCTGGATAGCCCCTTCTTCTCATTGCAGAAATGGTACTCATTCTAGGATCGTCCCAACCATTCACATGATTTTCATTCACTAACTGTAATAGTTTGCGTTTACTCATCACAGTATAAGTCATATTTAAACGGGCAAACTCATATTGTTTAGAAGGAAATATTTCTAGCTTTTCAATACACCAATCATATAAAGCGCGATGTGGAATAAATTCAAGCGTACAAATGCTATGAGTAATATTTTCAATAGCATCACTTTGACCATGTGCAAAATCATACATCGGATAAATACACCATTTATCACCAGTTCTATGATGATGTGCATGTTTTATACGATAAATGATGGGATCGCGCATATGCATATTGGGACTGGCCATATCAATTTTAGCACGCAGTACTTTCTCACCGTCTTTATATTTGCCAGCACGCATGTCTGTAAACAACTGAAGGTTTTCCTGCACTGATCTACTTCTAAAAGTATTTTCAATTCCAGCTTGAGTAGGCGTCCCTTTTTCTAACGCAATGGTTTCACTATTACTATCATCCACATAAGCCAATCCTTTTTCAATTAATTGCACAGCAAATTGATAGAGCTGTTCAAAATAATTGGAAGCATACAATTCTTCAGCCCATTCAAAACCCAACCATTTTACATCTTCTTTGATACTTTCCACATATTCAGTTTCTTCTGTGCTGGGGTTCGTATCATCAAAACGAAGGTTTGTTTTGCCACCGTATTTATGAGCAAGACCAAAATTTAGGCAAATGCTTTTGGCATGCCCAATATGCAAGTAACCATTTGGTTCAGGAGGAAATCTGGTTAGAATGGATTTGTATTTTCCACTATTTAAATCAGCTTCTACTATTTCTTCAATAAAATTCAGGCTCTTGTCTTCGCTCATTTCTATTTCTTTACTAGACAGCAAATGTACGAAATTGGGGGCTTCTTATAAAATGGCACAAGCACTATTACAAACAAAAATGCCGCTTCGCATCATTTAATATGCGGAACGGCATTTTCAGAATAATTTAAATTGACTTATTTAGAAATAACAACAGATTCAAAAAATGCTGTAGCATCTTCTTTTTTTGCAGCTGGTTCTGATGAATAGTAAAGTACCTGGTGTAAAATGGCACCACTAAAAAACAAATATCCAAATGCCTTTTTACCTTTTAATTGCGGTGCAGTAGAACCTGATCCATCAATTTCAAGATATAGAGCGCTTTTACCTTTGAACTGAACTATTTCATCTTTAACAAGTGAAGCTCCTGCCATTTGCCCCATCATGCCTCCTTTAATCTGATCCCATAAACCATCTCCAGCAGATGCAATCACATCTTCAGTTAATCCCATAGGACTTAAGTCGAAAGCCATACCCATATATGCAACAGCGCTATCCTTTTTAAAAGAATATACTTTTGGACCATTAGGCAAATCAGTTGCCTCAGGCTTTCCGGGGAATACCAATTTTACTTTTTCAGAAAGGTTTTGCTCAGTTGCTTGAGCGAAAGAGGCTACTGTTATACAAATAGCTACAAAAAATGATAAGATTTGTTTCATATAGTTTTTTTACAGCGAAAAAATAATACTTATTCTGTTGAAAATGAGAAAATATAGATAATTTATTTACTAAATACTTGATAGCCGGTCATATACTCAATTGAACGTTTCATATCATCATGCAACAAGCGATCCACTTCATTAAAACTTACTACCTCGCGGAACCCTTTCATTAATGCTTCTACCTGTGTAGAACTTTTTAATGGTCTCCTAAAATCGAGCGCTTGAGCGGCACTCATTAATTCAATGGACAATACTTTCTCTACATTATTAATCACGCGTAAACATTTAGTGGCTCCATTGGCACCCATACTTACATGATCTTCCTGATTATTACTTGATGATATACTATCCACCGAAGATGGGGTACAAAGCTGTTTATTTTCGCTAACAATTCCTGCAGCAGTATACTGAGGTATCATAAATCCAGAATTCAAACCCGGGTTCTTTACCAGAAATAACGGCAATCCACGCTGACCACTAATTAATTGATAGGTTCTTCTTTCCGAAATATTTGCTAATTCACTCATTGCAATAGCCAAATAATCTAGCACAAGGGCCAGGGGTTGACCATGAAAATTGCCTCCACTCACAATTAAATCATCTTCGGGAAAAATATTGGGATTGTCAGTTACAGAATTTGCTTCGCGCATAAAAACAGACTGAACGTGTTCAAATGCGTCTTTTGTGGCTCCATGTACTTGGGGTATACACCTAAAAGAATAAGGATCCTGTACTTGTTTTTTTGAAAGCCTAGAAATTTCACTGTCCAGTAAATAATTTCTCAAAGCACTGGCTGTTGCAACCTGACCTTTATGAGCCCGGATGGAATGAATATGTGGATCCAGTGGTTCCTGAATACAATCAAAAGCATCAAAAGACATAGCGCTTATTAAATCAGCCATGGCGATTAAATGTTCGGCTTTTTTCAAACAGTATAACCCATAAGCACACATGAACTGAGTACCATTGATTAGTGCTAAACCCTCTTTACTTTGTAATTGAATGGGTTGCCAATTAAGTTTTTCCATCACAGTTTTACTTTCCTGCTTTTGTCCCTCATAATAAACCTCCCCTAATCCAATTAATGGCAAACTTAAATGGCTGAGTGGAGCCAGGTCACCAGATGCGCCTAATGATCCTTGCGTATATATAATAGGGGTAACATCATGATTGAACAAATCAATCAGGCGTTTTACTGTGTCAATTTGAACGCCACTATTACCATAGCTTAAAGATTTCACTTTAAGCATCAGCATTAATTTTACAATAGGTGCAGGCACTTCTTCCCCCAATCCGCAAGCATGTGAAACCAATAAATTATACTGAAGTTGTTCAATGGAACCAGCATCAATTTGTACATTTTGTAAAAAGCCAAATCCGGTATTGATCCCATAATAGAGACTGTCGGCGTCTTTCATCTTTGAATCAAGATAAGCTCTACAGGCTGTAATCTTCTCTTCAGCATCAATGGTAATAGAGATTTGCTGATTTAAATCAAGCAATTTTTTTATTTGATCAAAAGTCAACCAGTTATGATCAAGAGGTAAATGGTTATAGCTCATATTGCAACTTTAAGGAGGAGCATTGTTGCTCATAAATACACCGTTAGTAACACGAATGTCGATAATTAAGCCATGTCTTAAAAATATTTATCATTTCAAAGAAGCTTTCTAAAACAAAACACCCTGATTCTTGGTAAAATCAGGGTGCAAAAATTAAAAAAGATATAGTTAGTTAGTTGTAAAATTTCTAGTAGTGGTCCATGAACTTGTACCAGCAGCATTAGTAGCATTTACCCTCCAATAATATTTGGTTTTGGTAATCAATCCTGTTGAAACAATAGTTGAAGTTGACGCAATACCTGAAACATTATAAATTAAATTACTTGCTGTTGTAAAACTAGTTGTTTTAGAAACCTGCACCGTATAAGAAGTTGCACGAGTTGATGCAGCCCAAGAAAGTGTTACTGGTATAGCCACTGCAGTTGCATTATTAGCTGGGGCACTTAAAGAAGGTGCACTTGGAGTAGTAATTGCAACCGCAGTTGTAAAACTAAACGCCGTTGAGAATGCACTGGTACCACCTAAATTGGTAGCACTTACTCTCCAATAATATACTGTATTCGAAGCAAATCCGGTAACATTTAGACTTGTACCTGTTATACCAGATGAAGTTAAAGCAATAGTAGCAAAAGTGGCGCTAGTAGAAACTTGAACAGTATAAGTTGAAGCATTAGTTGATGGGTTCCAACTAAGTGTGGTAGCTGTTGCGATTCCAGTTGCTGCATTTGAAGGAGAAGCAAGAGAAGGTATGGATGGAATAGCAGGTAATACAGGTACTGACCCAACTATTGATGATAATAATTTATTCACTGTTCCTGTTTTCAAACTAGTGATCTTACCAGCCGTAGCATTTGATGTTATAGCAGCTTGAATTTGAGCAGGACTAGCAGTTGGGTTTGATTGAAGATATAATGCCGCAACACCTGTTACATGCGGAGTTGCCATGGAAGTTCCTGAAATTGTATTAGTGGCAGTAGTAGAAGTAAGCCAATCAGAAGTAATATTCACACCCGGAGCAGATATGTCTACCAATGTTCCATAATTTGAGAAACTGGCAAAAGCATCATTGATATCTGTTGCTCCTACCGTGATTGCTTCTGGTACATCTGCCGGTGATGAGGTTGATGCATTAGCTGCAGAATTACCTGCAGCGATACAATAAGTAACACCATCAGCAATGGATCGTTTTACAGCATCATCAAGAGCAGTAGAAACACCCCCACCAAGTGACATATTTGCTACTGCAGGGTGGTTTGTATGATCATTGGTTACCCAATCCACTCCTGCTATTACACCTGAAATTGTTCCAGATCCTGCAGCATCTAAAACTCTTACTGCAATTAATTTTACATTTTTAGCAATTCCATAAGCAGTGCCCCCTACGGTTCCAGCTACGTGAGTTCCATGTCCATTTCCATCAATGGCCAATCCACCACTGGTAACAGCATCAAATCCGGTTACTGCTCTTCCACCAAAATCAATGTGTGAAAGCAGAATTCCGCAATCAATAATATAAGCGTCAACTCCTGTACCATCTTGAACATAAGAATAAGATTGATTCAACGGTAAATTAGGTTGATCAACTCGATCCAAACCCCAAGAGAGAGGATTTGACTGAGTAGCTACTAAATGAACAATCTGATCTTGTTCTACATAAGCAACTCTTGAATCATTTCTTAATGCAGTTACTGCTGCATCAGATAATTTTCCAGAGAACCCTTTAATAGCAGATTTAAATCGACGCTCTGTTTTAAAGCCATGCTTTCTACTAAATTCATCTGCGTCTGTATCTACTTCTGTTTTAGAAGTAGTTTCTTTAAGAACTACTATATATGATCCAGCAATAAACTCCGGTCCATTAGCAGCACCCATTAAAGGGGCTATCGTTTGCTGGCCATTTACTTTTGAAGCAGGAGATTCTTCAATAATTTTCAAATTTTGTTTGGTACATCCAATCATGAATACACATAAAAAAACAAAGGAGATTTGCACTCGGTTAAAAAATGATGCCATGTTATAGTTAATATTTAATAGTAAAAATATATAAATTAAAAATATTTCAATCGCTCCATTCGCCAAAAAATACTACTGATTAATCAATAATACATGTTATTAATTTATATATTTTAAATGCGATATTTATTTCTAAAGATGATTTTGATCAAGAAATCTTTTGAGTTAATTCATAACCAATTCTTTAAAATAAATTACGCTTATAGAAGTCTGATAACTTCGGTGTTCTACTTCTAAATGATTTTTGAGGTGGGTGCAACAAAAACATAAAAACCGAAAAGATCAAAGTGAATGAATAGATTTGAATGGTAACCATAAGACAAATTTTTAATTTTGAATATTTCAACATTCAAATGTCTTCTATCGGTTTACCCTTAACTATACCACCTTATTTGTATTTATTAAAATTTAATGTGAAAAAATGTAATCTATTTGAAAAAAATAATGAAAATACAATACCTAACTTATTATTAATAAGTTAGAAAATAAATATCAAGTCAGCCAAATTTTCTTATTTATTCAAGTATGGAGCCTTAGATTGTATTGTAAATCCCTTATCAAGGGAATATGAAAAACAATCAAATCTACGATTAAGGTAATTACTGTTTTATAAACCTAGTATTTATTGAGGGGAACTTACTAAAGCTTCCAAGTAAAAAATAAACCCCATTTGGAAGTGTAGAAACATTAATCGGAGTTACAAATGTAGATACTAATTTATTAACACTTTCATTATATAGAATTTTTCCATTAACATCAACAATAGAGATTGTCATTTTTCCAATCGAGTTATTTGAAACCTGTAAATTTAAGTAACTTATTACAGGATTAGGGAATATTAAAACCTGTGAAGGATTTTCATTTGGTATTTGAGAAATTGCTGTAGCTACATTAACAGTAATGGTAATTTGTGTACTAGCTGATAGTCCCAAATTATCTGTAACTGTTAATTTGAAAACATATATACCAGGAACTAATCCAGAAATCGAGGTCTTAGCTTTATTCGGATTTGTAATGGTGCTTGTTGAAGGTCCTGAAATTTGACTCCACCCAAATATTGCAATAGATCCATCAGGATCAATTGACAATGAGCCATCAACAGAAACGGAGCTAACTGGGACTGTTATTATTTGATCTGTTCCAGCATTTGCAACAGGAGGTAAATTTTGTGGATTTACAGTAATTGTCACTGATCCATTTCCAGACAAACCAAGGTTATCTGTAGCTTGTAATTGAAAAACATAGGATCCCGCAACTAATCCATTTACGGAAGTAGAAATTGCAGATTTACTTATTATCGTAGCAGTATTTGGGCCAGAAACTTGAGACCATAAATAGGATGCAATGGTACCCGTTGCATCAGTGGCTGTTCCCGTTAATATTACTGTACTTGTTGGAAGTGTTATCGTTTGATTTGAACCAGCACTTACAATAGGAGGAAAATTTTGAGGGTTCACTGTTATTGTAACTGAGGAAGATGAGGAATCGTTATAGTTATTTTTTACTTTTATACTAAAAACATAAACACCTGATTTTAAAGTTGATGCTATTGAATTAACTAAATTTGGTGTACCAAATTTTGCAATACTTGGCCCAGAAATTTGAGTCCATTGATAAGAAGAAATGGTAGAATTTATTGCAATTGAAGCCGCACCAGTTAAATTCACAGAATCTAGTGGCAAAGTCACAGTTTGATTTACACCAGCATTTGCAACCACTGTACTAGAAATTCCGGCATACTCAACTGCACCAATAGATGGAGGTGTGGGTCTAATTTTATTATAAAAATCAGTTGTAATTAAATTATTAGAAATACCTGCTCCATTTAAAGCAGACGTAGATGTAGGTCTGCAGGTTAATAAAGTATCCTGCAAATAACTGAGTATTGCAGTTGCACTATAATACTTATTATTTGAAGAATCTACTTTGCCGCTTCCGCCATTATAATTCACAAGTATTCCGGCATTAGGAAGACCTGTGACATTTGGATCAGCAGCGAAACTTAAATTATTCTTACAAAACAATAGGTTATTGTTTTGCATTTGATACTGAACTACTACAGGAACAACAAATGATAATTCATTCCCTTTATTTCCTATTGTATTGTTTAACACATAAACATTCTTTATAGGGTTTATGAATGTTGCAGAATTCCATGAAACTCCATTTGCGGTACTATCACATCGAATATCGAGTCCCCCATAATGGGTTGTTGATAAAATAATGTTATTATAAAATAGTACAGAATCCTGAAAAGGCTTCATACTATAAGCATTAATTCTAGCTAAATATCCTCTTCCACCGTGCATATAATTATGATGTATACTGCCATTTCCTGATAAATACAAAATACCTTGATCACCAACATTGGTATTATGACCAGAATAAGTAATATTCCAATAAGACATCTCAAAATGTGTCATATTCCCTCGTACCTGTTGTCCCGCCCCTTGTAAATCTTGTATGGTGATATTGTGCATATCTATTGAATCACAAAGATTATTCTTTGTATTTGTTGGACTAGAATACCCTGTAATAATAAAAGAAGAGGAATTAAAGACTTTAATATCAGAAAAAGTCATGCAATGCATTTTGTAAGTAGAACTATTTCCGTTAAATGTTACCCCAAAATTACCATCCCCAAAATCAAAAGCTGCAATAGATGCATTCTCAAAATCAAGATGATCAAATCTAGTACTATCAGTATGAATTGTT
>JBAXHC010000016.1:0-44172 GCA_037139075.1 Bacteroidota bacterium | reverse complement strand
ATTCAATGAACGAAGGCGTAGCTCTGGTAAATCAACTTGGCGAATTGATTATTTGTAATGAGAGCCTTAGTAAGATGATTGGCGCAACCGACAATCAATCTTTAGTATCAAATTGGCAAAACTTATATCAATTATATGATCCCATAAATAAGTCACCCCTTTTAATGGATGACAATCCGTTAAAAAAAGCTTTGCAGGGTAACACTATTTCAAATAAAGAATTCATGTTTAAAAATCCTTCAGAAGGAGAAATTCATGTAATCTGTTCAGCAATGCCCATTAGAGATCAAAATGGAATTATTATTGCTGGGATGTCTGTGCAATATGACATCACTGAAATCAGGCTGGCAATACAACAGCTGCAGGAGAGCCATGAAAGATATGAGTATGTAACCAAGGCAACTTATGATGCTATTTGGGATTTGAATTTAGAAAATGATGAACTCTATTGGGGGGAAGGATTTGCAAGATTATTTGGACACGAAACAAAAGGGCAAAAAGAAAATTTTGTGGTTTGGTACGAACATATGCATAATGAAGATCGTTCCAGGGTTTTAAAAAGTATTCAGGCTTTAATTAAAGGGAAAGGGAGTAACTGGGCAGAAGAATATAGATTTAAAAAAAATAATGGAGAATATGCTTTTGTAAGGAATAAAGGAATCCTAATTCGTGATAAAAAAGGTAAGGGCGTGAGAATGATTGGAGCAATGCAAGATATTACTGCTCAAAAAACAGAGGAACTCCAATTAAGATTATTTAAATCAGTAATTACTAATAGTTCAGATGTAGTTTTAATTACTGAAGCAGATGCGTTTTCATCTCCAAGCCCAAGAATAACTTATGTAAATGATGCTTTTACCAAATTAACAGGGTATTCAAGCGAGGAAGTAATTGGTAAAACACCTAGATTATTACAAGGAGAGTTAACGGATAAAGCGGAATTAGAACGTTTAAAAATTGCGTTATTAAAAAAGGAGACTTGCGAGATTGAAGTAGTTAATTATAAAAAAAATGGTGAAACATATTGGGCAAACTTATCAATGATTCCACTTTCAAACGAGTCAGGAATGTTGACACATTGGCTCTCCATTCAAAGAGATATTACTCAATACAAAAAAGAGCAATTAGAAAAAGAATTTTTTTACGACCTGATACAGACTATTAATAGTAATGAGTTTTTGGAATTGTCTTTAAGTATTGCAATTGAAAAAATTTGTCAATATTTTGGGTATGCTTATGCGGAAGCCTGGTTAGTTAATATAGACGACTCGAAAATGTTATATAAGGCTAATTGGTCTAGAACGGAGAGGGCTTCATTGTTTAGAACTTTTCAACCTTTGGAATTTTCTGTTCGTGGAAAAGGAGTAATGGGAAAAGCTTGGGAAGAAGAGCGAATATTATATTTCGACGATATCAATGCATCTGAATTTCTTTGTAAAGAAAATGCTGAAAGAGCGGGACTGAGCAGTGTTTTGTTAATCCCTATTTTTTATAATGATAAGGTAATCGCGATGCTTAATTTCTTTAATAATAAGCCTTTTACTTTTGAACAAATATCCTCGGATTTATTAAATAAGATAAGTAAACAAATTGGATCAAATATTCAAAAATCAAGGACTGATGATGAGTTAAATCGCTTTTTCAATTTATCCCCTGATTTATTATGTATCATTGGCTTTGATGGAAATTTCAAAAAAATAAATCAGGCTGTCTCCAACTTACTCGGTTTTACTGATAAGGAAATACTAAGGAGTAACATTGCAAGTGTTTTTAGTTCAAATGAAGATGAAAACTTTTTGGGAGAATGGGAACGATTTTTACAAGGCCAAAGTTTGGTGAATCATGAAAACATGGTGACAACTAAATCAGGCAAAGTAAAATGGTTGTCTTGGACTGCAGTACCTATCACAGAAGAAGCAGTAATATTTGCCGTGGCAAAAGATATTACGGATAAAAAACAAATGGAATTAGAAAGAGAAAACATTCTTGAAAGTATTTCTGATTGTTTTTATGCTTTAGACAACGATTTTAATTTTACATATATAAATAATCCTGCTCAAATTCTGTTAAGAAAAAAGGCTGATGAATTAATAGGTCAGAATTTATTCGATACATATCCATATTTAAAAGAGGGATTGTTCTACCAAAACTTCCAAAAAGTACTTGTTGATAAAGAGCCAATACATTTTGAGATGCAGTCGAAAGATTCTTACAATTGGTATGAAGAAAGTTTCTATCCAACCAATGAGGGTATTTCTATATTTTTCAGATCCATTAATGATCGAAAAAAACATGAACAGGAAATACTGGAAGTAAATGAACGTTATGATCTTGTTGGAAAGGCCACCAATGATATTATTTGGGATTGGAATATTATTACTGGGGAAGTATATAGAACTGGAGATGGATTATTGAATCTTATTGACACAGTTCATGATTCTAAAACAGGAAACAATAATTTCTGGCAGTCAAGAATACATCCTGAAGATTTAGTTGTTGAAAGTGCGAGGATGAAAAAGTTACTTGAAGACCCTAGTAAGTTTCAATGGACATCTTCCTTTAGATTTAGAAAACCAGATGATACTTATGCGTATGTATATGAAAAGGGTTTCATAACCAGAGATGAGCAAAAGAAAGCAATAAGGATGATTGGTGCCACAAGAGATATTACCCTTCAGAAGGAATCAGAAATATTATTAAAAGAATTGAACGATAAATTAAAAATCAGAGCTGAAGAATTAGCTAATTCAAATGTAGAATTAGAAAGGTTTGCATATGTTGCTTCACATGATTTACAGGAGCCATTAAGAATGGTATCTAGTTTTCTTCAGTTACTTCAAAAAAAATATGAACCTCAGTTAGATGAAACTGCAAATAAGTATATCAATCTTGCTGTTGATGGTTCTAATCGAATGAAAAGACTGATCAATGATTTGCTTCAGTTTTCAAGAATAACTAGTTCTGCAATTGCACTTAAATCCATAGATACTAATGAGATTCTAGATGAATTACAAGAATTGTTTAAAATGAAATTACAGTCATGCAATGGTAAAATTTTAGCAGAAAATTTACCTATTGTAAATGCAGACAAAACTCCAATGATGCAACTTTTGCAAAACTTAATAAGTAATGCTCTAAAATATAAAAGTGAAGAAAGAGATCCTGTGATAAAAGTAAGTGCAACTGAGGGTTTACTAGAATGGACCTTTATTGTGGAAGATAATGGCATTGGAATTGAATCGAAGTTTTTCGAAAAAATATTTGTAATTTTTCAAAGATTGCATAATAAAAATGAATATAGTGGCACTGGAATTGGGCTAGCTATATGTAAGAAAATTGTAGAAAGGTTTAATGGTAAAATATGGTTGGAATCTGCAATTGGTAAAGGGAGTAAATTTTATTTCACCATTCCTAAGTAATAACAATGAATCATCCACTTAAAATATTATTGGTTGAAGATAACGAAGGAGATTTCTTTTTGGTACATGAATACCTGCAAGAGGTATACCAAAATGTGGAAATACAGCATTGCTGGAAGTTGGCTGAAGCAATAGAAAGATTAAATGAAACTAAATTTGATATTATTTTATTGGATCTTACTTTGCCCGATAGTAATGGGAAAGAATCTGTAAAAGAGATCATTGAATTGGTGAAAGGAGCTCCATTAGTTGTTTTAACAGGATATGCGGATAAAAATTTTGCAGTTGATACCATGCAAATGGGGGTGCAGGATTATCTTATTAAAGACGAAGTAACCCCAAACATTCTCTTCAAAAGTATTAGTTATAGCATTGAAAGAAATAAAATTCAACAACTGTTTCTTTCTAATGAGAAAAGATTTAGGTCAATTGTTGAAAATAGCACGGATGGTTATGCGTTAATAGATTTGGATGGAAAAATACGCGAACTAAGCCCTCATGGGAAATTGAAAATTAATTTATCCCTTGTTGATGAAAATGGATTTTTCATCATTGATTCTATACATCCGGACCACCGTGAAAACGCTCTTAAAGTATTCTACGAGGTTTCGAAGCTGTCAGGTGATATCCGAAGTATTGAAGTGAAATATAAAGTTACTGAAACAGATTATCGTTGGATTGAATCAACTATTTATAACTTACTAAATGAGCCCTCAGTAGGCGCAATTGTTTTAAACTATCGTGATATTACTTTACGTAAAATGGAAGAAGAGCAACGGCAGGCATTAATTGAAGAACTAATACAGTCGAATGCCGATTTAAAGCAATTTGGTTTTATCACAACCCATAATTTGAGAGCCCCATTAACAAATTTACTTTCGATTGTTGATTTATTGGATATTAATAAAATAAAGGATGAATCAACTAAGGAATTATTAGCTGCTTTTAAAAGTTCCACTTTTCAATTAAATGATACTTTAAATGATTTAATTAAAGTTCTATTTATAAGAGAAAATAAATTTATTGCACTTAGTAAAATTGACTTTGAAACAGTTGTTTTAAAGAATATGCATGTCTTAGAAGCACTAATCAGTAGTGCAGATATAAATATTAAAATTGATTTTTCTGAAGCACCTTTTGTTTTATTTGACTCGAACTATTTGGAAAGTATTTTGTTGAATTTAATGAGTAACTCAATCAAATTTGCATCTCCAGATAGAAAACTTGAAATTTCAATAAAATCCAGATTAGAGGGTGAGTTTACCATTTTAGAATTTTCAGATAACGGCATAGGAATGGATATGGAAAGAGTTAAGGATAGAATATTTGGTTTGTATCAGCGTTTTCATGATCGCCCAGATAGCAAAGGGATTGGTTTATACTTAATTCATTCTCAGGTAACAGCTTTGGGTGGTAAAATTTCAGTAAAATCAAAGGTAAATGAGGGAACAACTTTTTATATTACATTTAAGCAAGGGTAGAATAAATTCTATAAATTTTAATTTATGAGAATACTTGTTATTGAGGACAACGATGGCGACTATTTTTTGGTACATGAATATCTTCATGAAATACTACCAAAAGTTGTTATTAAGCATAATACCCTTCTGTATGAGGCAATACAGAGTTTAAAAGATGAAAGTTTTGATATTATACTTTTGGATTTGTCATTACCAGATAGTAATGGCACTGATAGTATTATTGATATTGTGAAACTTGCTAATGGTATCCCAGTTATAGTGTTAACTGGTTTTGGAGATTTGCAATTCGCCATGGACAGTTTAAAACTTGGAGTGCAAGATTATTTGCTAAAAGATGATGTGAATCCAATGGTACTTAGAAAAAGTATTGGATATAGTATTGAAAGAAATAAGATCAGTTCAACGCTTCGCATTTCGGAATCAAAATATAGATATCTCTTCGACAATAACCCCGATTTCATCTTTATATTTAATCCCTTTAATTATATCATTTTAGACGTAAATGAAACTGCAGCCCAAATATTGGGGTATTCAAAAGAAGCATTTCTTAATATGAAAATTTGGGATATCTATGAAATAGATGATCAACAGGAAATAGATTTATTGGTTAAAAATTTGACAACCAATATCGCTAGTATTCATAAAAAAGTTGTAAAAAGTATCAGTAAGGAAGGACATGTAATTTTTACTGATTTGGCTTTACATAAAATAAATTACAATGGTTTTGATGCAGTGTTAACTATTGGTACGGATGTAACCGAAAATGTTTTGTTAGAACAAAAGTTAGCAGATGAACGAAGAAGAAAAACGCGTGAAATTGCTGAGGCAGTTATAACAGCTCAGGAAAGGGAGAGGAGAGAAATAGGTTTGGAATTACATGATAATGTGAATCAAATTTTAGCAGGATCACTCATGTATCTTGGCTTACTGAAGAAAGAATTAAAAGTAGAATCAGAACTATATAGAGACATCGAAAAATTAATAACAGAAGCTATTCAAGAAATTCGAACCCTTTCTCATAATCTTATTCCGCCTTCATTAAATGAGTTGGAGTTAGGAGATGCTTTAGACCATATCATATCTATTGCCAAAAAGACAACAGTTTTTGATATTCAAAAAGACCTGTACGATTTTAAAGAAAGTGAAATCTCAAACGACTTAAAACTTACTATTTATCGTATTATACAAGAACAGTTTAATAATATTTTAAAACACGCCAGGGCAAAACATATTTTTATTAGATTATATCAGGAAGCAGATAAAGTGATTCTTTCTGTTAAAGACGATGGTCGGGGTTTTGATTTAGCTACAACTACACATGGCGTAGGACTTATTAATATTCAAACCCGCGCATCTCTATTTAACGGGGAAATGAAAATTAATTCAAGCCCAGGAAATGGTACAGAAGTAATTGTTACATTTCAAATTTGATCTCTATTATTTACAAATAGTTTCAAAAAATGCTGCAATTGAAGGCTTCTGAATTTTAAAGGAGAAATATCACAAAATCGTCAGGTACATATAATAATCAAGCCATTTTTGCGTTATAGGAGCACCGTACACCTAAAAAATGATACGCTTCTTAGTGAAGCTATCTGAACCCCTATAATTACGCATTTATGTGCAAGAAGATTTACGCTTTCTTTTTAGTCATCATATTGATCGCTATTTCCCAATTTACATATGCACAATGTCCTACTGATCCAGCTAAAGGATTTCAGGTATTTGTAGAAAAAAGCGCTATTCTAACATCCCTTGAATCAGAAGGGGCTATAGCCATTGGGGAAGACCTCACTATCAATGGTAATTATCAAGTAGCTGTTAAATCAGCAGGTAGTTTTTATATAAACAATTCATTGATCAGTTTATTGGTTACAGGTAAAGTAAATTATAAAGCTGGAAATGCTTTTCAGATCAATAATGGATATGTGAAAATCGGCAACCTGGAGAATTCAAAAGTTTGGCTTACAGACGACAATGGGGCATATAACAATATGCAAATTTGTAACGGTGCTTATAATAGTTCTCCTAGAATACAATTACTAAACAAATCAAAATATTTAAATACAAGTGACTCTAAGAAAGAAGTAGAAGATAAAGATCTGGTCGATTTTGGAAAAGCGATGGAGACAATGAGAACTTCTTCTAAATCGTTGGGTTTAAAGTCAAATAATGTTTTAATTACAGATCTGAATGATATTCCTGTTGCAGCAAATAAATATCCTTCGCGGGTAAAGTGTAATTTAAATGGTGGTGTTAATTTTTTAAACATCAGTGGTAATGATTTAAATAGCATTTCTGAATTAACATGTAATAGTAAACCTGATGCTAATCATGTATTGGTAATTAATGTAGATGCTAAAGATTTGTTCAATTGGAGGGTTTGGAAACATACAGGTATTGGCATTAATGAAAGCCCATATATTTTGTATAATTTTTTCAATACCACTACCTTAAATATTGAAGGATCAAATCCTATAGAAGGCACTGTTTTTGCGCCATATGCAGATATACACAAAAAAATAAACTATGCTGATATTGAGGGCCAGATCATAGGTGTTTCATATGAACAAGAAGTGGGAGAAAATCATTTAGCAAATTTTGATGCAGATGCTGAAGAAAAGGGCTGTAAAAAACCTACTGTAGAAGCGATCACTGGAAATAACACTGTTTGTATTGGTCTAAAAACAACATTAAATTCCGTTACTGAAAATGGGGTATGGTCTACAAATGCAAATAATATAGGATCGATCAACAGTAATGGAGTAGTAACGGGTGTTGCAAAAGGTAATTTTATCATTAGTTATTCAGTAACAAATAAGTGTGGTACCACAACTGTTACCAGCGCTATGTCTGCAAGCGATTGTGGAAATGTAAATTCTGGAAATACAGGTGGTCTTGAAAGCAAAAGTTTAGGTGACGCAGTAGCAAAAAGATTATTTACTGCAGCAACCAATAGTGAATTAGTGATGAAACCATACCAACAGTTTCCGGTTTTAAAGCAGGAATTAATATCCAAGCATGTTACTGGCCTCGGTGCACAAATAAATTTATTGGATTTGATTCCTAAACAACTTTCAAATGCTGCTATTACTCCTTACATCACAACACCTTCAGATATTGTTAGCATTACAAATGCAAAAGCAGTTGCATCTTCTGATTATACTTTAAATGGAACCTGCAAGGCCGTTGTATTTGCAACAAGAACGCAATCTGCAATTTACGACCATACGAAAGCAGTATGTGATAGATTAAAAGGTGCAACTATTCAGAATATTGAAAAGATTAACTTGTTGGGATTTGACATGTTGCGATTCAATATGAAATATGAAGATGGACATGAAGAGAATATTATTAGTTTTTCTGCAGGAACCAAAGCTGGAAGAAACAGTTTTACCATACAATCGAACTGGTTGAAAAATGATTATGTAACAGAAGATGATATGTATAATTTCCAGGTATGGGGTGTATCTACTGATATTCTTGGAGAAATTGCTCAGAAGATTTTGGAACAACTATCAGCGATGGCTCCATTAGAACAACCTTATATAGTTAAACCGCTGCCTAAGACCTACATCATGGGTGCAAATAATGATGGTGGTGAAATTAAATTGAATCTCCAGAATTCAAGTTCAAATGTGAGTGGCTACTTTACTGTTTTTGAAAATGCAAATGAAAAATCAGTTTCGGTTGCGAAGAAAAATATCCCCTACACCATTAGCTCATCAAGTAATTCTATCATAAAATTACCTGCATCTGATGTCTACGAATCAACAATTAAAATGTATTCGAATGATACATTAGTTGATGAGATATTTATTTCTGATGGTGCCTGGAATACAGATTATTTAGCAGCAAATACAGTGTTGAACAAATTTGAAATAATGAATGATCCTAAAAGGGTTATAACTGACGAATATCCTGTTTTTCGTAATGTCCATTTGGAAGCAACTACTAACACCTATATAAGTGCCTACAAATTATTAAGAGGTGGAGGAATTACTAAAGATTTAACAGGCTTTAAGACGTTTAAATTTTCAGCATCAGGTAATTCAGTATTAAACATTACACTGGTAAAAAGTTCCATTAATAAATGGGATGATCAATATACAATTCATATTCCTATATCAACCGACGCCATTGAGTACCACGTTGATCTGAACGATTTTATTTCAAAAGCCACAACAGATAAAATCAATCCAAATGATATTAATTCAATAGTGTTTACTATGGGAAGTACTAATGGTACAATAACAAATATAAACACATCTCTCAGTAATATTTCTTTCAGTAAAGAGTCGCTGAGTTATTTAGAGTCTCTAAAATCAAAATCAATAAATGTTTATCCCAATCCAACCAGTGGTAAATTTTATTGTGTTTTCAATTCAGATAAAGTAATGGATGCAAATCTGATGGTAACCGATTCGTATAGTGGTATCAACTTATTTACAAAGACGATCTCAATTGGAAAAGGGGAGAATAAAATTCCACTTGATATTTCTTCATCTTATCAAACTGCAGCTGGTGGAATTTGTGTGATATCGATTAAAAATTCCGAAACTACTTATTCGTCTAAGAAATTAATCATCAAACCGAATTAAAGAGACCCGCCTTTAACCAATTTAGAATCCACAGTAGTTTCAAGTTCAGTGTCAAAACTATCAGAAAGGTTAGCCATCATTTGTTTAAACGCCAGTTTCCCTAATTTGTATCCACTGGTTTCTACATATGTAATCTGAGGATAAAAAAGTGTTGGAATAAATCCATTACTGATAGCTATGACTGAGATGTCATTGGGTATTTTTAGTTTTAATTTTTGTATTGCTTTCATCACACCCATGAGAATCTCATCACTCATACAAAAAATGGTGTCAATCAACTTATTTTTTTCTAGATGAGTCAATGCTAATTGAGTAGCATTTTCAATATCGGTTGCATGTTCTATCAATAATTTTGATGCAGGAGATTTTGTTTTAAAATATTGCGAAAATGCAAATTCTCTTTTCTTTGTTATCGATAAATTGGCATTTCCAAAAAGGGCGAGTATATGATTTTTATTTGCCTCTATAATTGCCTCCGCTGCAATTTCGCCAACCCTCGTATCGGCCATGCATACTTTATTCAAACCATCTATTTCAGGTACGATATCAAAGAAAATAGTTTTAATATCCAGATCATTCATTTTTAAAAAACTACTGATGTCTTTGGTGCCTGAGCTTAAACAGGCAAACAAACCAGTAACTCTGTTTTGTCTGCATAGCTTCAGGTTTTCATTTTCAATTTCAATATCATCGCTTGATTGAAGAATAATCAATGAGAATCCTTCTTTTCTACTTTCTTCCTCTACAGAACTGATAAAACTGTCGTAAAAGAAGTTGGAAATACTGGGAACCATTAAACCAAAAATTTTGCTATGCTTGGTTCTTAATTGAATGGCACTTGCATTGGGTTCATAATCAAGTGCTTTAGCAAGTTCAATGACTTTCTTTTTTGTCTTTTCTGAAATATCTGGATGATTTTTTAAGGCTCTGGAGATGGTAGAAATACTAAGCCCTAGAACTTCTGAAATTTTTTTGAGCGTAGTATTCGTCATATCAAAAATGCTATTGTAATTAAATGTAATGTAATTTGAAGAAAGAGTATTGAAATTGATTAATGTTTCGACATCATTTTGAATGAAAAAGGACAAAACAAAAAATCAAAAGATTTAACAGAAAGATATTTCAACAGCAAAGCATTTCGCAAACGTTTGCGCTATTTCTTAAGCTTTTTTTAAGCCTATTTCTTGCAGCGGGAACTCTATTTTCATGTCCTGATAGAAGAATAAATGTTATTTGGTTGCTTGCCGAGTTGATTACTTTCTACATTTCGTACTTGACCTACGATTTCTTGACTCTGAGCCCTACTTGGCAGCAAAAAAATTAACATTATTTTCTTTTTCCGGTAAAATGTGTACTTTGTACACGCTTGTTAATTATTAAACTGCTATTTATGAATGTAAAGATGCTTGCCAGACTCACGCTCGTGGGTCTATTTGCCTGCGTACTGTCGCTATTTTCGCAGGCTCAGAACAAAACTATTACTGGTAAAGTCACAGATGCAAAAGACGGATCTGCATTGGCTGGTGCCTCAATAGTTGTAAAAGGTTCTAAACTTGGCTCCCAAACTGGAGCAGATGGAACTTTTAAAATTAGTGTTCCTACTTCTACTACTACATTGGTAGTATCTTCAGTAGGTTACGGTTCTATGAATATTGATGTTCAAAACAAATCTTCTGTCGAAGTATCTCTGGCTGCTACTAGTGATAATATCGGTGAAGTTGTTGTTATTGGATATGGTACTTCAAGGAAAAAAGATCTTACAGGAGCTGTAACTTCTATTAAAGCTAAAGACTTTAACCAAGGCCCGATTAACGCACCTGATCAATTGATTCAAGGTAAAGTTGCGGGTGTACAAATTACTAATAACAGTGGTCAGCCAGGTGGTGCAACTACTATCCGTATCCGCGGTAATAGTTCTGTACGTTCTGGAAACTCTCCATTATTTGTTATTGATGGTATTCCTTTGGATGGCAGAAATGCTCGTCCAGGACTGAATGCTTCTGGTATCGGTCAAACTCCAGATGCTAACCCATTGTATTTCTATAATCCTGCTGATATCGCTTCTATGGATGTATTGAAAGATGCATCTGCAACTGCGATTTACGGATCTAGAGGTGCAAATGGTGTTGTAATGATTACTACTAAGAAAGGTCAAGCCGGTGCTACAAAAATCGACTTCTCTACTTCTATTGGTACCTCTTCAGTACGTAAGAAATATAGTGTCTTAGATGCTGCTGGTTATAAAGCTGCATTAACTTCTTATGGTATCACTGGAGATCAAGGTTTAAGCGTGGATGCACAAGATGCAATCTTCCGCAAAGGTTCTTCTCAGAACTACAACCTAGGTATCAGCGGTGGTAACGAAAATGGTAAATACCGTTTCTCTTTAGGTTATTCTGATCAGAATGGTATTGTCTTAAAATCAAATTTGAAAAAATACAATATTGGTTTGAATGGTCAATATAAATTCTTAGAAAGCAAAAGACTCTCTTTAGACTTCAACATATTGGCAGCACATAACACTGAAATGGGTGTACCTGTATCTAATGACGCTGGTTTCCAGGGTAACTTAGTAGGTATGGCATTACAGTGGAATCCAACTAAAGCATTGTACAAAACTGATGGTTCTATCAACATCACTCCTGGTGAGTCTGTTGTTAACCCGCTTGCAATGTCTGCTGGTTACAATGATCAAGCTGATATCACAAATATTTTTGCTACAGTAGGTGTTGGTTATAAGCTAACTTCTGATTTGGATTACAAATTCAACTTTAGTTTAAACAACCAGACTGGCGTTAGAAGAGCTAGCGAACAACCTTATATTACCATCCCTGGTATTGAAGGTTCTGGATTCGGTTACTATTCTAATGCAGAATTAACTTCTGAAGTAATTCAACACACTTTAGACTATCATAAGAAAATTTCAAGTGCGCTTAACTTAAACGCTTTAGTGGGTTATGAGTATCAGAAATTTGTGTATAGAGGATCTGGTATGACTGGTAAAGATTTTACTAACCAAAGTAATGTTGATTTTACAAACATTATGCAGAACTCAGGTTCAGCTGGTCGTAATATTTATTCTTGGTATGATCCAACTTCTGAATTACAATCTTATTTCGGTCGCTTAGTTTTAAACTACAAAGATCGTTACTTAGTTACAGGAACAATTAGAGCTGATGGTTCTTCTAAGTTCGGTTCTAATAACAAATACGGTTACTTCCCTTCAGGTGCATTTGCTTGGAATATCCACAATGAGAAATTCATGCAGGGTAACCATGCTTTCAGCAGCTTGAAAGTTAGAGCTTCTTATGGTATCACTGGTAACTCTTCATTCCCTCCAGGATCAGCTCAATCTCAATACTCATTTGGTCAGCAATCAATTGCTCTTTCAAACGTTGCTAACCCAGATTTGAAATGGGAAAGTACTAAGCAATTTGACTTAGGTTTAGATTTTGAATTAGCTGGTGGAAGAGTCTTTGGTAACATCGACTATTTCAATAGAAATACTACCAATATCTTGTTCAACTTTGATGCGATTCAACCAGCTCCTGCTACAAAATACTGGGTTAATTTACCAGGTAATGTAAAGAACAATGGTGTTGAATTATCATTAGGATTTGCTATCATTAAGAAGCAAGATCTTCAGTGGAACTTAACAGGTAACGTTGCATTCCTGACAAACGTACTTGAAAACTACAATGGACCAGCTGTATTAACTGGTGCAATTAGTGGTCAAGGTTTATCTGGTGCATCTGTTCAACGTTTATCTTCTGGACATCCATTGAATGCTTTCTACATGAAGCAGTTCTTAGGTCTTGATCAAACTGGTAACTCTACATTTGCTGATAATGGTAACACATTATACTACATTGGAGATCCTAACCCACACCAATTATTCGGTATCAGCACAGACCTTACTTACAAAAAATGGTCTTTTGTTGCTAACCTAAATGGTGCTGCTGGTCACAATATCTATAACAACACATTGAACGCTTTAATTCCAATTGGAAACTTAGGTTCTAGAAACGTTGCTACTTCTTTAATTGGCGGTGCTATTAAAGAAAGCTTAGCTAACCCTATCACTACTTCAACTCGTTACTTAGAAAAAGGAGATTACCTGAAATTGGCTAACCTTTCTGCTTCTTATAACGTAGGTAATGTAGGTGTTATCAAGAATCTTCGTTTATTCTTAACTGCTTCTAACTTGTTTATTATTACTAAGTATAGTGGTTTTGATCCAGAAGTAAATACAGATAAGAATGTGGGTGGTGTACCTTCTTTAGGTATCGAGTACATCCCTTATCCTTCTGCTAAGAGCTTCAACTTTGGACTTAACTTTAGTTTATAAGTTAGACAACCATTTAATAGTATTAAACGTTTAGAGTAAATTATAAAAATGATATTTATGAAACATATTAAAAAGTCTGCGATTGCTCTGGTGCTGACTGTGGGTGTTGGTTTTATGTCCTGTACTAAATTGGACGAAAAACTAAACTCTTCACTGACTGCAGACCAAGCGCAATCAATCCTTTTAAAAAGTACGGATGTGTCTGTACTTTTACAAGCCTGCTACGATGGTTTGCAGGGTTTCCAATCACAAGACGTTGCTACTTCATTGGAAGAGAACAGCTCTGATGAATCTTTAGTTCCAACTAGAGGTGGTGACTGGGATGATAATGGTGTTTGGAGAGTTATCCATGCACATACTTGGAATGCCGACCATTCTCAAGTAGGTAATGTATTCAACAGCTTGTTAGGAGTTGTATTTAACACAACTAACGCATTGAATTTTAGCCCTTCTGCTTCTCAAGCAGCTGAAGCTAGATTCTTACGCGCTTTCTCTATGTACACTGTATTGGATCTGTATGGTCAGGTTCCTTACCGTGAAGCAGGCGAAAACTTGTTGAATGCTCCTAAAGTTTTGAAAGGTGCTGAAGCAGCAGCTTTCATTATTTCTGAATTAACAGCTATCAAAGCTTCTTTACCAAATGGCCCTTCAGCTGGCGGTCCTGCTTACAAAGCAAACAAAGACGCTGCTGATGTATTGTTGATGAAGATGTATTTGAATAAAGGTGCATACGGTAACCGTGCCGCTCCTACATTCGATGCTGCTGATATGAACGCTGCAATTACACTTGCTGAAGGTTTAGCTTCAAAGTATTCTATCTCTGCTAACGTTTGGGATAACTATGCTCCAAGCAATGATGTAATTGGTAAAGAGAACATCTTTACAAACCAAAACATTGGTGGATCTAAAGGTGGTAACTTACGCGCTGCTTGGTATAAAACAAATCACTACAACATGAACAAATCAGGTTGGAATGGTTTCACTACCCTTGCTGCTGTATATGACAAATTCGAACCTACTGATACTCGTTTAGGAGTTGCATACCCAGATCCTAATGGAGCTTGGCCTAACCCTAAAGCTTCACCAACAACTGGTTTCTTAGTTGGTCAACAATATGATCTTGTATCAGGTGCTGCACTTCAAGATAGAAAAGGTGCTCCTTTGTCTTTCACTAGAGCAGTAGCTTTACAAGAAAGTGGTACCAACTTAGAAGTTACAGGTATCCGTTATTGGAGATATGTTGTTGATACCAAAGGTAACAACGATGGTCAACCAGATAACGACTATGTATTCTTCCGTTATTCTGATGTGGTATTGATGGAAGCAGAAGCTATCTTAAGAGGTGGTACTGCTCAAGGTGGCAAGACAGCTTTGTCTTTAGTAAACTCATTACGTGCAAAACGTGGTGCTTCTGCTGCAACTTCAGTTATTTTGAAGAATGCTGATCAGAACGCTGCTGATGCTGGTGGTGTTATTAGTTTATTAAACGAAAGACAAAGAGAATTCCATTGGGATGGTTGGAGAAGACAAGATCAAATTCGTTTTGGTACTTTCTTGAGTGCAAATGCGCTTAAGCCTGTAACAGACGCGAAATACTTGTTATTCCCGATTCCAAATGCAGCACTTGCTGTTAACCCGAATCTTTCTCAAAATCCTGGCTATTAATTCTAATTAATAAACAAGAATGCAAAAAGGTCATTAATTTTAATGACCTTTTTGTTATTTATATATGAAAGCGCGCGCGATATTTAAGGTTTTTTTATTTGCTTTTATTGCAACAATGCAGTTTTCCTGCAAGCATAGTTCCGATACCGACACCACTCCGATTTTTCAGTTAATGGAAAATACTGGTATTGATTTTTCAAATACTGTGACTGATACAAAAGACTTCAACATTTTTACTTTCCGTAATTTTTATAATGGAGGCGGAGCAGCTATTGGTGATATCAATAACGATGGATTAGCAGATGTTTTTTTTACTGCGAATATGGGTAGTAATAAATTGTACTTAAACAAAGGCGATTTTAAATTTGATGATATCTCTGAAAAAGCTGGATTTAAAAACAAAGACCAATGGAGTACAGGTGTTGTTATGGTTGATATCAATAACGACGGATGGCTTGATATTTTTGTTTCTAATTCTGGTCATATCAATGATGGAGTTAGTAGAGAAAATCAACTCTTCATTAATAATCACGACCTGACTTTTACGGAATCTGCAAAAGCATATGGACTGGCAGATAACGGTTATACCACACAAGTTGCTTTTTTTGATTATGATATGGACGGGGATCTGGATTGTTTTATCGTGAATAATAGCCCCATCCCAGTAAATACTTTAAACTATGCCAATCAACGCGATTTACCTGCTGAAAATTGGCCTATAAAAGATTTTTTAAAGGGAGGTGGAGATCACCTTCTTAGAAATGATAATGGCAAGTTTGTAGAGGTTACACATACCTCAGGGATACACGGAAGCCTGATCAGTTTTGGACTCGGTGTAACTATTGGAGATGTGAATGGCGACCATTATCCTGATGTATATGTATCAAATGATTTTTTTGAAAGGGATTATCTCTATATCAATCAAAAAGATGGAACATTCAAAGATGAATTAGAAAATTGGATGCAGCATACAAGCCTGGCATCTATGGGCGCCGATATGGGCGATATTAATAATGATGGTTATCCTGATATTTTTACAACGGATATGCTTGCTGATGATGACTATCGATTAAAAACAACATCTTCATTCGATAATATTGATGTGTATCGATTGAAAGAGAAATCTGGATTCTACCATCAATTTCAACAAAACACTTTACAGATTAATAATAAGCATGGAAAATTTCTGGACGCTTGTTATTATAGCGGTGTAGCGGCTTCCGATTGGAGCTGGGGCGGATTATTATTCGATGCAGATAACGATGGCTTAAATGACCTGTATATCTGTAATGGAATTAATAAAGATCTTACAAATCAAGATTTCATCGATTTTTTTGCAAACGACATTGTGCAAAAAATGGTGATGACAGGAAAGAAAGATGAAGTGAATGCGGTAATTAATAAAATGCCAAAACAAGCTTTGATTAACAAAGCATATCGCAATGAAGGGAATCTAAAATTCTCGGATCATGGGAAAGCATGGGGATTTACACAACCTTCATTTTCAAATGGTGCTGCCTATGGCGACCTTGATAATGATGGCGACCTCGATATGGTAATTAACAATGAAAATTCAAAAGCATTTATATATAAAAACAATAGCCGAGAAATAAATAAAAACAATTATATCGGCTTTAGTTTAAAAGGCAAAGACAAAAACACTTTCGCCATTGGAAGCCAGATTAAATTATTTATTGGGAATCAAATTTTAAGTCGCGAAGTACAACCTACTCGGGGCTTTCAATCATCAGTAGATTATAAAGTTATTTTCGGACTTGGAAAACAAGCAAAGATTGATTCATTCCAGATTATTTGGCCAGACAGAACCTATAGCTCAGAAAAAAATCCTACTATCAATAAGGTTCATCAAATAAAAGCGCCCACTAAAGCGCCCATCATTCCTGATGACAAAAAAGAAAAAGTAACACCTATTTTAAATATAGTAAAATCGAATTTTGAAAAACATACAGACGACGACCTTGTAGACTTCTATAACGAAAGAAATATTCCCCGAATTCTTTCCAAAGAAGGTCCTAAAGCAGCAGTTGCTGATGTGAATGGAGATGGGTTACAAGATGTATATATTGCCGGAACACCAAAACATGCGGGTCAATTATATCTTCAAAATAAATTAGGCGGGTTTGATAAAAAAACAACACCTGCTTTTGAACGATTTAGTGATTTTGAAGATGTAGCTGTTTTGTTTTTTGATTGTGATGGCGATGGCGATCAAGACCTATTTGTAGGCGCGGGAGGAAATAATCCTCAACTGGGAGCTCGAATTTTTCAACATCGATTGTATAAAAATGATGGCAAAGGAAATTTCGATATTGATGTGTCTGCTTTTGGAAATAATGAAATGAATATTGCAGTGGCAACTGCTTATGATTTTGATCACGACGGAGATTTAGATTTATTTGTTGGCGCAAGAAGCTATCCAGGAAATTATGGAATAACACCTTCCAGTTATATATATGTGAATGATGGGAAGGGACATTTTACAGATATGGCCAAAACTAAAAACCCTGATATTACAAATATTGGAATGGTTACTGGTGCTGTATGGGCAGATGTTGCTGGGGATTCAAATAAGGAATTAGTAATTGTTGGTGAATGGATGAACCCAAAAATATTTTCTTTTAATAAAGATCATTTTGAAGAAGTAAAGACTAACCTGTCTGATATGCAAGGATGGTGGCAATCAGTTGCTGCTGCCGATTTGAATGGGGATGGTAAAGAAGATCTGATACTTGGAAATATAGGTGAGAATTTTTATCTGCATCCAGATAAAGAGAACCCTGTGAAAATTTGGGTGGCTGACTTCGATCAAAATAATATCGTTGATAAAATTTTAACCAGAACCGTGGACGGAAAAGATTTGCCGGTATTCTTAAAACGAGATCTGGAAGAACAACTTCCAATTTTAAAAAAACAAAATCTTCGCCACGAAGTATTTGCAAAAAAATCGGTTCAGGAATTATTTCCATCCGACGTAATCAATAAAACAATTGTAAAGCAATTTAATTACAGTGGATCTAGTATTGCATTTAATAAAGGGGGCGGACAATTTGATGTTAAGAAACTTTCACCCTATTTACAATTGTCTTGTATTAATGCTATAAAATGTATGGATATAAACAACGATGGGTATATTGATCTGGTTATTGGCGGAAACAATTTTGGATTTCCTCCAATGATGGGTAGATTGGATGCAAGTTTTGGAAATATACTTTTAAATGATGGCAAAGGAAACTTTATTAGCCAGGAAACAAATGCTTCTGGATTGGAATTAAGAGGCGAGATCAGAGACATTCAAATGATCAAATCAACTGGGAAAGACTTTTTAATGGTGCTTCAGAATAATGAATTCCCTGTATTATATCAAATCAGGAAAGGATCAACGAAAAAATAAAATGCAACGCCCGATATATAAATTCTTATTACGTTACTTAAAAAAAACGCCTTCAATAGCATTGAAGTTTTGTGCTGTAAGCTTGTTGGCTTTTGTAATTTCTTGTAATAACGAGATCAAAGGCCCAGTATCTTTTGAAGTGTTAGAAAAAGAGCAAACAGGATTAGACTTCACGAATCAATTAAAGCCTACTGCAGCATTTAATATGTTTAAATACATGTATTTCTATAATGGCGCGGGAGTTGGTGCAGGTGATTTTAATAATGATGGATTAATAGATTTGTTTTTCTGTGCGAATCAAGGAGATAGTAAACTCTTTTTGAATAAAGGGAATTTAAAATTTGCTGAAATCACTAAAGAAGCAAATATTCCGCAAGATGGATCATGGTCTACAGGCGTTTCTGTAATTGATATCAATAACGACGGGTTACTTGATCTTTATATTTGCAGGGTTGGAAAATATGAAACACTAAAAGGTCATAATTTATTGCTTATTTGTAAAGGGATTGATAAAAATGGAATACCACACTATGAAGAAAATTCGCATGAATACGGTTTAGATTTTTCTGGCTTTAGTACACAAGCAGTTTTCTTCGATTATGATAATGATGGCGACCTTGATATGTTTTTATTGAATCACTCCGTGCATCAGAACGGAACATTTGCACCGAGGGCAAGTTTTCTTGGGACTTATAATGAAGTTTCTGGTGACAGAATGTATCGGAACGATGGCAATAAATTTACAGACGTAACCAAGCAAAGTGGAATTAATAGTTCTGCTATCAGTTATGGTTTAGGTGTTGCAGTTTCTGATATTAATTTGGATGGATATCCGGATCTATATATTGGGAACGATTTCCATGAAAACGACTATCTCTATATCAATCAGAAGAATGGAACTTTTAAAGAAGAGCTTACTAGCAGAGTAATGCATACCAGCCAGTTCTCCATGGGTGTTGATGTGGCAGATGTAAATAATGATGGATTTCCTGAAGTGATTTCAATGGACATGCTTCCTTCTGATCCTTATATTTTGAAACGTTCTGAGGGGGAAGACACTTACGATATATTTAATTTAAAAATCGGTTACGGATATAATTATCAGTATACCAGAAATAATTTACAACTTAATAAAAGGAACGGACACTTTAGCGAAATTGGTTTGTATGCTGGCGTTGCTGCAACCGATTGGAGTTGGGCACCTCTATGGATGGATTTTGATAATGATGGCAAGAAAGATTTATTCATTTCAAATGGAATTCCTAAAAGAATGAATGATATCGATTACATCAACTATGTGTCGAATGATCAGATTCAAAATAAAATCAAAGAAAATAATCTGGATCAGGCAGACATGACTTTGATTGATAAGTTTCCTCAAATAAAAATTCCCAATAAGTTTTATAGCAATCAGGGTGAGATGCGCTTTGATGATTTGAAAGATAGGATCAAAGGAGATCAGCCAACTTATTCTAATGGTGCTATCTATGCAGATTTGGATAACGATGGTGACCTTGATATCATTGTAAATAATATTGATGCTCCCGTATTATTGTATGCCAACAAAGCCAATGATCAAAAAGACAAGGCATTTGCATCAGTAAAATTAAAAGGACCTGAAAAGAATATTAATGCTTTGGGGGCAAAGATTGTTCTTTTCACAGGAGGAGAAATTCGTTCTTATGAAAAATATCCAGTACGCGGTTTTCAATCAAGTATGGAAATTCCAATTCACATAGGATTGAATCAAACTAAAATTGATTCTGCATTTCTAATTTGGCCAGATAATAGTTTTCAATCAATTTCTTTCAAGCCCAACGTATCAAACTATCAATTCGAATACAAAAAAGGATTACCAGTATTTAATTTTCAATCAATAATTTCTTTTAAGCCATCTGTTGGGAAGAAAATGATTGATATCACAAATGAATCGGACCTGAAATACCTACATACTGAAAACCAATTTAACGAATTTAATCGCGAACCTTTATTGCCGCATATGTTATCAACCGAAGGGCCAGCTTTGGCTGTAGGGGATGCAAATAAAGATGGATTGGATGATATTTTTATTGGGTCTTCAAAAGGAAATAAACCTGGTTTGTTTTTACAACAAGCAAATGGAAAATTTATAAAGTCGTCACAACCTGGTTTTGATAAAGACAGTCTATATGAGGATGTTGATGCAAATTGGATGGATGTAAATAATGATGGATTTCTAGATCTTGTAGTAGCAAGTGGAGGAAACGAATTTTTTGGTCAGGAGGAAAGCTTATTACCTCGTGTTTATTTAAATGATGGGAAAGCTAACTTTTCTAAATTAACAAATGCATTTGAAAATATTTTTGTTACACAGTCTACCATTATCCCCTACGATTTTAACGGAGATGGATTTGTAGATCTTTTTATAGGTGGAAGGTCTGTTCCATTTGCCTACGGACAATTGCCCAATTCCTACTTATTACAGAATGATGGGAAGGGGCACTTCAAAGATGTTACAAGTATGATAGCAAAAGAGCTTTCAGGAATAGGGATGGTAACACAAGCTATTTGGTTTGATATTGATAAGGATGGTGATAAGGATTTGTTGATCTGTTCTGAGTGGGGCGGTATTGATGCTTTCATAAATACAAAAGGAAATTTTAATAGAAAGCAATTAACTGAGAAGAAAGGCTGGTGGAATTGCTTATTGCCAGTTGATATTGATAATGATGGGGATATTGATTTAATAGCAGGTAATCTCGGATTAAACAGCAGGTTAAAAGCATCAGAATTGCAACCAGTTAATATGTACTATCAGGATTTTGATGACAATGGAAAAAAAGAACAGGTACTTACTTATTATATACACGATAAGGAATTGCCCTTTGCAAATAAAGCAGAGTTGGAAAAACAAATGCCAACTCTGAAGAAAAAATATTTGTATGCAGCAGATTTTGCAAAAGCAAGTTTGAACGACATATTTGAATCTAGTAAACTAAATAAAGCACAAAAGTATACTGCCAATTATTTTTCTAGTGCATTATTATTGAACAATGGAAATTTACAATTTACTGTTCAAGCACTTCCTTATGAATCACAATTAAGTCCAATAAAAGATGCAGTAATAGTTGATGCAAACAACGACAACCTCCCAGATATTTTATTAGTAGGGAACTATTATGATAACAATATCCAAATGGGTAGGTATGATGCAGATTATGGTACTGTATTAATTAATAAAGGCAAAGGTGTTTTAGTTGCAGAAAACATCAATGGACTTGTTATAAAGGGCCAGGTAAGAAAAATAAAACCAATTACGATAAACAAAAAACCGTCGTTTGTTTTAGCCAGAAATAATGATAGCACGATGTTAATTCAATATGCTATACCTCTTAAAAAATAGGGCTATCTGATTAGATGTACTGATCCATTTCTTTGACTTGTTTTTCCCGTTTTCAATGAAGTAATGCTTATGAGATAAGTATATATACCTGAAGACTGCTGTATCCCTTTATAGGTGCCATCCCATCCTTCTTTGATATTTCTAGTATTGAAAATTAATTCGCCCCAACGGTTGTAAATTTTAAAACTATTCAATTGATAGGAATCGGTTGGCGGAACCCTGAATACTTCATTTAGTCTGTCTTTATTCGGTGTAAAAGCATTGGGTATATAAATGGGAGCATCGCAAATGGAGAGCACATTGATAGAGGCTGTTTTACTTCCACATTGATTGCTCACTGTAACAGTATAGTTTCCCGCTTTATTAATTGTTAATTTGTTTTCGATGGTTTTGATAGAACTATTCCAAGTGTAAGAATCATAGCCTTCAGATGTAAATAGTACCAGTGAATCTTTCCCTTCTAAGCAGGTATCACCACTGATCTTTAATGCAGCGGGGTCTTTAATAACCGTGATATTGTAATAAGAAATACTGTCGCAACCAAGCACTGTCTTATTTGTAATAAAATATGTACCAGTTACTGTTACAGGAACACCATTGGGTAGCTGGTAGTTATCTTTTTCACAAACTGTTTTAGTGGTGGTATTTAAAGTATCTAAAACTTCTTTGCAACAAGGGCTTTGACAAATATTATTAGTGGTGAGCGGATAATTACTTTGCAGGGATTTTGCGGACGAAAATATGTTTAAGGTATTAATTTCATTTAAAACAACCATTTCAGCATCATCCTGTTTTAAAAATTGAGAGGCATCAGAACTTTGAAGATTGGAAGTAGTAGCCATGCAATCAATATTTAAAAAATCATCTGTTTTATAGATGTAATTATATTTTTGATTCCCAAAGCCATTCATCGGAATATAAAAAGTACCAGCATTAGCCAACAATCCAGTTGGTTGCTGATTAGTGATGATATCATTAAACCCCTTTTGCCACTGAATAATTCCGTTCTCATCAATTTCGGTCAGAATTGTTTTAGAATTATCATTCAATAAGATCGCCTGATGTCCTGCTGTTGATAGACTCATCGCATCTACAATGGAAACGCCATTTTGAGAACTTGAATATCCTATCATTTTTTTTATTGTACCAGTTGCATTACTAATAATATTGATACTTTTTGTTGTAATTGGGGGGATCGATAAAAAGCTTGTATCACCAAAACCAAGAAAAGAAAAATCTCCGTTGGGAAGTTCTGTAATATGACGAATCGATTGGTAATTCGTAAAAACATTAGAAAACTGTGTTCTTATGTTTAATGATATATCCCACTTTTTTTGCCCAGTTTCATAATCAACTTCGAGCATGTAGTGGTTTACACGTACAATGCTATCCTTATTTTTAAAACGTTCATCAATGATACCTGCAGTAATGATATTTTTGCCATCAGCACTTTGAATGATCTGATTTACAAATGTGTATTTGAATTCAAAAACTGGAGAACTGTAATTTGTAATCCATTTTAAAATTCCATTTTTGTCAATTCGAAATAAGAGCCCTTTACTGCTAAATGGTGGTTTTTTCCACACAACAGCATTTAGAATAAAATCACCATCCTTAGTTTTGATGATGTTTTGTAGAAAAGTACTTTCTGTTTCCTGATCAAAACCCTGATCCATTTTCTTGATCCATAAAACATTGCCATAATTATCTATAGAAATAAGAACACCCCAATTGGGATTTGGTGGTGCAGGATCTCTAACACCCCAATACGTTTGAACGGTACCTGTAATCAAATAAGTAGAATCGGTAGCTGAAACCATATCATTTACCTGTAGAATATCGAAACCAGGAACGGCAATCCTTTTTGAAAAAATAGGGTTACCTGATGCTGTGTATAAAGTTACCCAGCCATCGTTATGAACAATGCCAGAGTTTAAGTATTGAACATTACCTAGAGAAAGTAAGTTTTTAGAATTTGTAATAAGGCTTTTTACAATATTTTGTGTTTCAGAACCGGTATAGCTTTTAACCCATTGCGATCCTATACAAAGTTGTGATTCGGCTAACTGCGTGATGCAGAGCAGAAAAATGGAAAGACAAACTATTCTTAGCACTGAGTGCTGTTGCATGTGATTTGGATTAGATTTGTCGGGGCCGAAAAATCAAGAACTCATTACAAAATACAAAAAAAAGTTACATCACTGGATAGTAGATACGACTAATCCACTTACTGCTGTCTGATTCTTGCTTTCTGTTTGTTACTAATGAAATAAAAGGAATCGCAGGTGAAGTTATTTGATGGTCTACTACATAATTATGCATTTCTTCAAAAGCATTTTTAGTTCTGGCATCTCCACCTTTTACTTCGCCGATCAAAATTTTTCCTGCCACCATTTTTTTCCAGGAGAAAATAGGAGTTTCAGTTAGTTTTCTGTCAACCGGCAAAGCTACCATTGTTTGAAAATGTGTTTTATCTAACACTGTAACGTTCACCATTGGGTAACCGGTTTCTTTGGCATTCTGTTCTTTCGTATAAGCTTTTAATTGATTTATCATATTATACACCTGATCAATATTCGGAGAACTTGGAAAGATTGTTTTAGTGCTTATCAAAATAGTGTCCACCACAAGGCTATGTTGAATTTTCATGCCATATACTTTCTCTTCTTTTTCAAGGAAATTTTTTAAGCCATTGAGGATTTCTGCAGTATTTTCTTTCAAATCTTTGAGCATGAAATATTCCTGAATTCTTTTTATTGGATTATAACTGCAGGTGTATGCGTATTTCCAAAAAAAAGCTACGGAATCTGCCCCTAGTTGTGCGTAAATAACTTCGCCTTTAAGGGTATTCCCTTTAAACGTAGTATTAATAGCATGGCCATTAAATAATTCCTTACCAATAGTATGATGAGCCTGATGATGAAAGAAACCTACTTCTTTTGAGATTTCTGTAATGCCTGAATCAGGTGCTGGCCACCATTCTTTCCATTTTTCTGAGTTCATAAAAAAGCGTGTCCCCGCAGGAAAAGTAGCATTCACAGCAGCTATTTTGGTAACGTTAATCTCTGTTGGAATAAAAACATAAATAGAAGCAATCGCTACAATAATTAAGACAAATAAATACTGGTATATTTTTTTCATGGCATGTATATTCTGCCTTGCAAATTAGTAAATGAAAACGATAACGAGGAATTACTTAAATTGCTGTTCCTCACAAATCTTCGATATGAAAAAATCAATACTGCTGCCTATTTTATTCTGCGTTTTGCTATTGAATGCTCAGACTAAACCCGATAGTTGGAAAATTAAGGCTAGTAAAATAGACCCTAGTAATTATTATGGTATTACAGTTGCAAACGGGATGATTGGAATCGTGTCTTCTCCAGAGCCTTTTAAAGTAAAAGATGTGGTTTTGGCAGGTGCCTATGATCAATATGGACGAGGTAGGGTGAGCAATTTTCTGCGCAGCTTTAATTTATTGAATATGCAGCTGGACATAGATGGCAAAAGAATCGGGGCTTCCGATGCTACAAACATGGAACAAGAACTGGATATGCAACACGCTAGTTTTACTACTTCATTCAGTTATTCTGACAAGGCAACAATTAGTTATACTTATTATTCATTACGACAACTGCCTTTTACAGTTTTAATGGATATTTCAATCACTGCTAAAAAAGATATTGCAATAGGCGGAGCAAGTGTGATGGAAGCTCCAGATGCATTAAAAGATGTACAGAATTATTATAATGAAATTGATCGGCCACATGTTGTGATTAGTTTATTGACTTCCTCAGCAAAGAGTCCTACTGGTAAGCTTTTGATGTGTGCTTCGAATACCTTTTTGTTTTCTGAGCCGCACGGACAGGAGCCGAGAGTGATTCATGAGATGTGGGATAACAATATGCATTTGATGAAGTTTAGCCGGAAAATAAAAGCAGGTGAAACCTATCGCTTTTCAATTGCTGGTTCATCAATTACATCTGCGCATCACGATGATCCTTTAAATGAAGCAGAACGCATGACCATCTTTGCAAAATTAGAAGGGCGTGAACGTCTGATCAATTTTCATAACAAAGCCTGGGATGAGCTATGGAAAAGCGATATTATAATAGAAGGTGATGATCAATCGCAACAGGATATTCATAGTATGCTATATCATTTATATTCTTTTATGAGAGAGGGAAATGCCATGAGCCCATCGCCTATGGGATTGAGTGGACTAGGGTATAATGGTCACGTTTTCTGGGATACAGAATTATGGATGTATCCATCATTCTTAGTACTTCACCCAGAAATGGCGAAGGGGATGGTTGAATATCGTTTTCAACGTTTGGAGGCAGCTAGAAAAAATGCATTCAATCACGGATATAAAGGAGCTATGTTTCCTTGGGAAAGTGCAGCTACAGGTGTTGAAGAAACACCAGTTTGGGCATTGAGTGGTCCTTTTGAACATCATATTACCGCCTGTGTGGGTTTGGCTGCCTGGAATTATTATTGTGTAACGCAGGATAAGGATTGGCTTAAGGAAAAGGGTTGGCCATTGTTAAAAGAGACTGCAGATTTTTGGGCAAGTAGGGTTGAGCGCAATGGACCGGGGCAATTTGATATTAAAAATGTAGTGGCCGCCGACGAATGGGCTGAGAATGTAGATAATAATGCCTGGACCAATGCTGCTGCAAAAGCAACCTTGCAAAATGCAACCGCAGCCGCAAAATTATTAGGTCTGAAAGCAGACCCAGATTGGGCAAATGTGGCTTCTAATATTCCTATTTTAAAGTTTCCTGATGGAGTAACCAAGGAACATGCTACTTATCATGGTGAGGGTATAAAACAGGCAGATGCCAATTTATTATCTTATCCACTAAAAGAAGTAACAGATCCTGTAGCTATTAAAAGAGATTTGGAGTACTATTCAACAAGAGTTCCGAATGAAGGTACTCCAGCTATGACACAAGCTATTTTTACCTTATTATATGCACGTTTAGGAGATGGGGCTAAGGCCTTTCATTTCTTTCAGGACGCCTATATCCCTAATTTAAATCCTCCATTAAGAGTGATTGCCGAAACAAAAGGGGGAACAAACCCTTATTTTGCTACCGGGGCAGGTGGAATTGTACAAAGTGTATTGATGGGTTTCGGGGGATTGGAAATTACCCCTCAGGGGATTGTTCAGATTAAATCGGCCCTCCCTCCACATTGGAAAAAGCTAACAATAACAGGGGTTGGACCCGAAAAGAAAAACTTTATAGTTAAGTAAACAATTATTATTTTAGTGTGTTGAAAAAATTGCTTGCCATATTCTTTTTGGGCGTTTTGCTGTTTAACTGGGGCGGTTATCGTTTGCTAACTGATTACCTGGAAGATAAAGCTGATCAACGATTAGAAGCTCAATTGGATCAAGACAATTACG
Organism: Bacteroidota bacterium; assembly: GCA_037139075.1. Taxonomy (GTDB): domain Bacteria; phylum Bacteroidota; class Bacteroidia; order Chitinophagales; family Chitinophagaceae; genus Sediminibacterium. The sequence goes on along the minus strand of JBAXHC010000016.1, from coordinate 16,451 downwards.
ATGAAGCTGCCTTAATTAGTATTAAAGTTCCTACCAATCTTCCTTATTATTCTAATTCTCCTGCTTACGAAAGGGTAGATGGATCGATCACTATTAATGGGGTTGCATATAAATATGTAAAGCGTAGGATTTATAACGACTCTTTAGAAGTAATGGCCATTCCGAACACTGTGAAAGCAGGTTTGCAATCAGCTAGAGATGATTTCTTTCGTTTGGCGAATGACTTAGTATCAAATAACAGTGCCAAAAAATCTACCGGAAACCACAGTCATACTGTGAAGTTTTCTGTGTCGGATTATACAACTATTCAAACTTTTGTCCTTAACCCTTCAACAAGGTATGTGGCAGTAGCAGCTAATACTACCATGTTTGATCATTTCAAGTCGATCTATCTCGACCGTTTAGAGCGTCCCCCAGAGGCTGAGTCTTAAGATGATTAACAAGATTCAGCCTGCATAGTATAGCAGCTATGCAGGTATTTTTATGTTTTAAATGATCAAACAGTTTCCCTAATCGAATTGAACACCCTTGACAATACTTTACAGTGATGTATGGGTAAGTCTCGTTCGATAAAACACTAGTTATAAGATGAAAAAGCTTTTAATAGGCATTTGCACTGTCGTTACTTTATTTGCATGCAAAACAAGTAATGAATACAAGTCATATTTACACAACCCGGATTTATTTAGCAACACAGTTCATGAGTTGAATACTGTAGTGATGGGAAATAATTTTCCTCCCATGGTTGCTTCCAGAAACTATGCTTATGCTGCAATAGCGGCTTATGAAGTAATTGCAGCTGGAGATCCAACACATTACCAGTCATTAGCTGGTCAGTTAAATGGATTAAAACAAATCAGTATCCCAAAAGATACTATCGGGGTAGATTATGAATTAGCAGCTATTTTAGCTTTTATTAAAGTGGGTGAAGCTGTTACATTTCCAGAAGGTAGTTTGAAGGTATATAAAGACAGCATTTTAAAAGTTGCCCGCGAAAAAGGATTACCTGAAGCTATTGAAAAAGCATCACAACAATATGCAGATAGCATTGGCATGTCGATTATTCGTTGGAGTAAAAAGGATAATTATTTAGAAACACGTGGTGCAGAAAAATACACGGTAACTGATGAACCAGGACGTTGGGTTCCAACACCTCCTATGTATGCATCAGCTGCTGAACCCCATTGGAAAGATATTAGACCAATGGTAATAGACAGTGCTTCATTTATTACTGTTCCACAACCACCTGCATTCAATATCAAAGATAAGAATAGCAAATACTATCAGGAAGTGATGCTAATTAAAAATGCAGTGGATAGTTTAACTCCTGAGCAAAAACACATTGCGGAATTCTGGGATGATAATCCCTTTAAAATGAATGTAACAGGTCATGCAATGTTTGGCAGTAAAAAGTTTTCGCCTCCAGGACATTGGATGAGTATTGTAGGAATTGCAGCCCAAAAATCAAAAGCTGATTTTGCTACTACAGTTACAGCATTTGCAAAAACAGGAATTGCTTTATTTGATGCATTTATTGAAGCTTGGTATGTAAAATATACATTCAATACGGTTAGGCCGGAAACAGTAATTAATAAATATTTTGATCCAAACTGGCGCCCACTCTTGCAAACACCAGCATTCCCGGAATATACCTGTGGTCATAATACCATTTCATCCTCCGCTGCAGAGGCACTTACAAGTGTATTGGGAGACAATCTTGCTTTTACCGATTCAACTGAACTAGAATTTGGTATTAAAAACAGATCATTCAAATCATTTAGAGCTGCTGCAGAAGAGCTCAACTGGGCCCGCTTTTACGGAGGCGTTCATTTTCATAATTCATGTTTGGTCAGTTCCCAAAATGGTCGAAAAATTGGCGGATTAATCGTTGATCGACTTAAAATGAAAAAATAAATAAAATCAATTTCTAAAATCACAAATCCCACAAATGAAAAAAATATTCTTTATACTAGTAGTATGTCTTTTAGTTAACCGATCGGCAAATGCACAAGGTTGTGTAGCAATTAGAGGCGCAGGTGGAGCTACCTGTAATATGATGGATCATATGAAAAATGTGGATACGTCAAAATGGTTGTTCACGGCGAACACCAGATACTTTAAATCGTTCCGACATTTTGTTGGAACTGTTGAACAAAAACAACGTCAGGACTTAGGTACAGAAGTAATTAACCATACATTTAGTATGGATTATGGTTTGACAAGAATTTTAAATAAAACCTGGAGTGTTGCTTTATATGTTCCCATTATAGCAAACACAAGATCTTCGTTATATGAGCATGGTGGTACCACTCGACATGAAACACATTCATTTGGGTTAGGAGATATTCGTGTGGCAGGATACGCATGGTTATTAGACCCGGTTAAACATACAAACTTTAATATTCAAGCAGGGCTTGGAATTAAATTTGCTACTGGCGATTATAAATATGTAGATAGATTTTATACTGCAGCAGGAACAGCTGGTACAACTGTGTTAGGACCAGTTGATCAATCCATTCAATTAGGGGATGGCGGAACAGGATTTACCACAGAATTAAATGCTTACTATGCCGTTAATCATAACCTGAATTTTTATAGTAATTTTTATTATTTATTAAATCCAAGAGAGCAAAATGGTGTATCTACTCAAAGAGGTGGCACGCCTTCTGCCGCTACAATTTCTTATACTAGTGATGTGATGAGTGTTCCTGATCAATATTTAATCAGAGCAGGTGCTAATTATATGTCTAACAAATTTACATTTTCAGGTGGAGTTAGATTTGAATGTATACCAGTAAATGATTTAATAGGTGGTAGTACCGGATTTCGCAGACCTGGTAAGGTTTTAACAGTAGAACCGGGTATTACATATACCATGAAGAAATGTAACATCTATGCTTATGTGCCAGTTGCAGTAGTTCGCAATCGTACACAAAGTGTTCCAGATAAAATTAAAACAGACTTAACAGGAGTGTATGCGCAGGGGGATGCTGCATTTGCTGATTATTCTGTAAATGTCGGATTCAGTATTCGTTTCTAATCGTTCGTTTGAAATGAAAAATGCCTCCAATTTGGAGGCATTTTTTTTGGCATTTATTTTATTATTAATAAGGAAATTGATGCATATAATTGCCTGCAGGAAAATAATTAGCTACTATGATGATTGCACCACTGGGACAAGTCGATATTCCAACTCCAACCTCTTTAGTATTCTTCCAGACCATTTGTGTGTAATGACCTGAAGCATACCAGTTTTTATTTGAAAGTTCTTCGTATTTAAATAATTTAATCTCACTATACCAGTCCTCTGATGCGTCTAATGGTTTAAAATCTTTTGCTGAACTTCCCCAGAAAATATTTTCTCCGTACGCACCTTCAACCTGACCAGGACTTGTTCTATGAGCCATGTCGCAATTATTTTCATTTGCCAGATGATTTGCCCATTCTTGCGCATAGGCCGATAATTTTGAACTCCAAACTAAAGGGGGCACACCTACATCTTTTCTCACTTTATTATGATGTGCCAGAAGTTCATTTGCATCTTTAATTGTAATATCACTTCCCGTATTCGAAATACTAATCTGAGCATTAGATGTATTAATACTAAGAACTGCACAGAATAATAGTATTGATTTTAGCATAGTATAAAGAAACAAATTTTCTTCAATTAATTTAAATCACTTCCAAAACAGAAAAACCATAAGGAGGAATAATCAAATATTCATGATCACTTCCCACTGTTAAACTCTGTTCTGTCCAATGATCATATAACTTATTAGTTTTAGCCCCATGATTTTTAAAGGCATGCCATGTAACATAGGCAGCCTGATCACTAAAGTTAAATAAACAGTAAACCATCTGTTCTCCAAACGAGCGTATAAATCCGGCTACATGAATATTATATGGCGTAAGCCAGGTAAGATTTTTATAATCACCAAAAGCAGCTACCTTTTTTCTTATTTCAATCATGCGCTTTGTGGCATGAAATACTTTTGATTCCACTGTTTCAGGATTGTCAATATTTGCTTCTTTTTCCCAGTTAATAATGGGCCTGTGCATCCATCTATTATCGTAACTCTTTCCAGGATCACTTAAATAAGAGTAGTCATTTGTATAACCAAGTTCATCCCCGTAAAAAATAACAGGTATCCCACCAATAAAAAAGCTTTGAGCTTGCATTAAACTAATTTTCTGAATAGAAGTTTCAATTTGTGCTAAGTCGTTTTTACGTATTGCTTTTTCTAATCCACATAAGGAAGCTAAAGAACCACTGATTCTTGCATCCTGATTTTTAGGGTTTACAGAAAATAAAGCGCCAGATGCAGGTGAATTTTGCAAAGCCCCAGAATAATATTCTTTCAAATACCTACGATGCTCATATGCATTAAAACCAGCTGCAGCAATCATACTGTCGTCATATCCTAAACCAATATCATCATGGCATCTAGTATAAGTGATCCAGGAACAACCGTAAGGTTTTTGCAAAATATCGTGTTGGGCAGCCAACATTACCCTTGTATCGCCTGTGGCAAGCGCATCCCATTGCAAGGCCATTTGAGTGGCATTATATGCAAAGTCGCATTCTTTTGCAGTGAAACGATCCGTGCCAAAGTATTTCATGATCTCTTTAGGAGCAACAATTGCTTCTCCTAATAAAGCCACTCCAGGAGCAGCCACTTGCACACATTGTTTTATAAGCCTTAATAATGTATGTGCTTCTGGTAAATTCTGACAACTGGTACCTAATTGTTTCCAAATAAAAGCTGGGGCATCAATACGTAATACATCTACGCCCAAATTTGCGTAAAAGAAAATAGTATCAAGCATGGTTACAAATACATCAGGATTGGTATAGTTGAGGTCCCATTGATAATTGTGAAATACACTCATAACCCATTTGTCGCATTCAGGAACATACGAAAAACTGCCGGGTGCAGTTTCAGGAAAAATTTCGGGCATGGTTTCATCAAACCAATTAGGCAAACTTCTATCATCGTACATGTAGAAAAAGTCCTGATACTTTTTCTCTCCTTTCTTTGCTTTTTCGGCCCACTCATGTCTGAATGATGTATGATTTAAAACGATATCAAACATCAAAAACATTCCCTCCGAGCTCATCTTTTCTTGAACAGATTGTAAGTCTTCCAAATTTCCAAAACGAGGATCCACTTTTCTGAAATTTGAAACAGCATATCCACCATCGCTCTCCCCTTCGGGGCTTTCAAATAAGGGCATCAGGTGTAAAAAATTAACACCAAGCTTTTTAAAGTAATCCAGTTTAGTATTGAGTGATTTTAAATCTCCACAAAATCGATCAACATACAAACTCATTCCAGCCAATTGGTTTGTTAAAAACCAATTATCTAGCTCTTCTTTCTCTTCATCTTTTTGTTTCAGTGATTCTGTACGTTGTTCGTAGGCTCTTGTAATTGTTTCTAAAAGTTCAGTAAATGCCTCTCTTCCTTTAGGATGATTTTTATATAAAGAATTATATAAATCAAAAATTTCGCTGGAATTCGCAATGAACCTGCTATAGAAGAGATTGTCCTTTCCCGCAACATCTATTTTATATTCTAATACGGGTAAGGAAATTTGTTGATGCAATTGATATTGATACACGAGTAGCTTGTATTTGTTTGTTATTGAAAAATCTGATTGTTTAAATGTTTAAAAGCTTCCATCGCTCCAAGATATTCGCAGGTTCTTGCACCTGCTTTGTTGGCATTAGTTACTATTGAATTCCAATCTTCTATTGTAGCATTTGTTATTTCGGATACTGTTTTATCGCTTAGTTGGTAAAGTACCGCACCAACAAATGCATCCCCTGCTCCGGTAGTATCCACGGGTTTAATAGCAATACTTTCAATAATGCTATTTTTTTGATGATAGCCAAGAAGTGTTCCTTCTTTTCCAAGTGTAATGGTATAGATAGCACTTGTTTCAGTGTTTAATACAACTGTTGCATCTTGTAAAGTTGTAGTTCTTGTAATCAACATGGCTTCCTCGTCACTCAATTTAAAAAAGTTACAATTCTTTAAAAAGTACCATGATTGTTCAATAAAGCTATCGGTATTATTTTGAAATAGTAAGTGACGATAATTCGGATCAAAGCTGATGAAAATATTTAATTTTTTTGCTCGATCTAATAAACTGAGATATGCTTTCTGCAAAGGGCCATTTAAAAAACCAGTTGCTGATCCAAAGTGTATGATGGAAACCTCAGATAAATCAATAGCATTGATTTCGTCTTCATTTAATTCGCCATCTGCACCACGATTGAAAACAAAATCGCGTTCTCCATCTTCCATCAGCGAAACAAATGCAAATGTTGTAAAATGATTTTCATCTTGAAGCATGTATTTGGTGGAAACGCCAAACTCTTCCATTACTTGTATCAGTTGTTTACCAAAAGGATCTTTGCCAACTTTTGCTGCTAACTCTACTTCGCCACCTAAAGCTGCAACTGCCGCAGCTACATTGGTAGGTGCCCCTCCTGGTTTCTTTAGGAAATTCTGACCTTGTGATAAACTGCTTCCTTTATCAGTGCAGATCATATCTATCAAGGCCTCTCCAATACATAAAATTTTCATAGTACCTCCTTCTCCAAAATGGAGTATTTATTTTACTTAATGCCCAGATCCACTCATCACTACTGTATCTTCAGCTGGTAATACTTTTTTTATTCTAAGTGTAGCTGCGCAAGCTATTAAAAGTAATACGCCACCAAAACTGATTGCTTTTCCTGGATCATTATCAAGAAAATGATTCAAAATATAACCGAATGTGGTGGTTTGTAAAATCATTGGAATTACAATCATCATATTTATAATCCCCATATACACTCCATATCTTTCTTTTGGAATATCATTTACAACCATAAGGTAAGGAACCCCCATCATACTTGCCCATGCGATACCAAACCCAGTCATTGGAACAAACAATAAATATTGGTTTTCAATATGTGGGAATGCCAGCAAGCCAAGACCTGCAATAAATAAACAAGTAACGTGAACGTTTTTTGGACTATATTTTTTTGCAAGTCCAACTAAAACAAATGCAGAAAGAAATGTAACCACATTATACCAGCCATTAACTAATCCAGCCCAACCAACTGCTTCTTGATATAAGATGGGATCTTTTGAAGGTGAGGTTTTCCATACAGATTGTGCGATACTTTTTGATGCATTCTGCCAGTAACAGAATAGGGCATACCATTGAAATAAATATACCAATGCTAATTGCCACATTACTTTTGGCATATCTCTAATCGCACTAAAAATTTCTATGAACGGACCGAATACAGATTTTTTATTGGCTTTCAAAGCTGCTAACTCTTCCTCAGTTGGAGGTATTTCAGGTGTTTTGGTGATTGACCATAAAACGGAAGAAATAGAACAAATCGAACCAAGGAAAAAGGATCCAAAAACCCAATAAGGGATTTGTCCGTGCATTTGTTTTAAAAAAGCTATTTTTTGAAATGCAAAAAGTGAAATATTCGCTAGCGTGATACCGAGTCCTGTAAAAAAACTTTGCGTTAAAAAACCATCGGCATGTTGTGAAGGAGGTAATTTATCTGCAATAAATGCACGATAAGGTTCCATGGCAGTATTATTTGCGGCGTCAAGTACCCATAAAAGGCCACCCGCCATCCAAAGACTACTACTAAATGGATATATAAAAAGACAAAGGCTACAAAAAAGGGCACCAATAAAAAAGTAGGGCTTGCGTCTGCCAAAGCGTGGATGCCAGGTTTTATCACTTAGTGCACCAATTATAGGTTGTATCAAAAGGCCTGTCATTGGACCAGCTAAGTTCAGTAATGGAATCTGATCTGGACTGGCACCTAAAAAATCATAAATAGGATTTACAGCACTTTGCTGTAGACCAAAGCTGTATTGGATTCCAAAGAATCCTACATTCATGTTAATGATCTGAGAAAAATTCAGACGGGGTTTCAGTATAGACATAGCAAGCGGTTGGTCGTATCTCTAAAAATAAGAAAATCATTCAGAATAAAGCGGGTACTTTGGAAGGATTCATAAATTTGTACGATTGGCAACGTTAGCGCTAACGTTTGCGTTGAAAAATTCATATTTGAACAATCACCAGAGATAAACGAACTTCAAAATAAAATCCTTTTGGAAAGTAATTAAACTTCTATGCAGCTAAAAAATCAAAACCTTCCTTTTATAAATGCCTCTTTTATAGAACTGCCGCAGGAAGCACTTTTGACTTTACCTGAAAAAGTTTTGCAATTTGGAACCGGCGTTCTTTTGAGAGGACTTCCAGATTTTTTTATCGATCAGGCTAATAAAAAATCTGTATTTAATGGCAGGGTAGTTGTGGTAAAATCTACATCAAAAGAAAATATAGATAGCTTTTCAAAACAAGATGGTTTATATACCATACTTGTTCGAGGAATTGAAGATGGCAGGCATGTTAATAAAACAATTATTAATGCGGCTATCAGTAGGGTATTAACGGCAAACGAAAATTGGAATGAAATCTTGGTTTTTGCTCAAAGCCCAGATTTAAAAATTATTATTTCAAATACAACAGAAGTAGGAATTTGTTTATTGAAAGAGTCAATCTTTTTAAACCCTCCAAATTCTTTCCCGGCAAAACTTTTGGCCGTTTTATGGAAGCGATATAAATATTTCGAGGGTGATGAAGAAATGGGGCTAGTAATTATTCCAACTGAATTAATTTCTGAGAATGGCAAATTATTAAAATCCATTTTGAATGAGTTGGCAATTTATAATCAATTAGAAATCGGTTTTATTAAATGGTTGAATGAATCGAACGATTTTTGTAATTCATTAGTTGATCGAATTGTTCCGGGAAAATTAACAGCAGATAAAAAATTAGTCGAAGAGTCTTTATTAGGATATCAAGATGATTTGATGATATTGTGTGAACCCTATAGTTTGTGGGCCATAGAAAGTTCTAAAAGAAAAACAATTGAAACCCTTTCTTTTGCCATTTCAAATTCAACAGTAAAAGTAGTACCTGATATTAATTCATTTAAAGAACTTAAGTTAAGGTTATTAAATGGCACACATAGCTTTTCATGTGCGCTTGCGATTTTTTGCAGATTTGAAACTGTAAAAGAAGCGATGCAATCTGATTATTTTAGACAGTTTGTAAAGGAACTGATGTTTAAGGAGATTAAACCCCTTCTTATTTCAGAAAGTATTCTTGAACAAGAAGCTCAAATTTTTGCGGAACAAGTTTTGGATCGTTTTAGCAACGAATCGATTGAACATAAATGGATCAATATCAGTATGCAGTATAGTTTAAAAATGACGATACGGAATGTACCGCTTATTTTAAAAAATACAGAGTTGCATAAAGCCCTTCCTCAATCTATGATGCTTGGTTTTGCTGCATATTTATTATTTATGAAAACAGAAATTGGTAATGATGGTTTGTATTACAAGTCAATTGGGAATCAGTCATACCATGTTAACGACTCAAAGGCCGAATTACTTTATAAATATTGGGATGGAAAAAATACATTTGATGCTGTAAATGCTATTTTAAAGGATAGCACCATTTGGGGAACAGATCTCAATAAAATAGATGGATTTTGTGAAAAATTGGTTGATCTGATAGGGAAACTAAATCAGGGAGCGGAAAATGTAGTAAGATCAGTCTTCGAAAAAAATAAATAATATGGTAGAAAAACAAAAGGTGTTGCAGGTGCACCCCTCAGATAATGTTCTGGTAGCATTACAGGATTTAGAGAAAAATGATTTGATTTTATTTAATGGGATATCCTACCTCTTATTAGATTCAATACCTGCAAAACACAAGTTTACGATACAGGATATTCCTAAAGAAGGAAGTATCAATATGTACGGTGTATTAGTTGGAAAAGCTACTATTGATTTACCTGCTGGAAGTAAAATAACTACTGCAAATACAAGGCATGCTTCTGATGATTTTAAGTTGGGAGAAAGAAAAACAAATTGGCAGATTCCTGATATCGAGAAGTGGAAGGGCAAAAAGTTTTTAGGGTATCATCGTAAAGATGGTTCAGTGGGAACATCTAATTACTGGTTAGTGATTCCTTTGGTGTTTTGTGAAAACAGAAACATTGAAGTGATGAAAGAAGCACTTTTAGACGAGCTGGGTTATGCTCGGCCCAAAAGGTATCATCAGTTTACAAAGAACCTTGCGGGAATTTATAAAACCGATAAAGGAATTGCGAAAATAGAATCAGAAATATTTCAGGAGCAGAATATACAAAAAGAAAACCAACCTCTTTTCAAAAATGTGGATGGTATTAAATTTTTGACACATGATGGAGGTTGCGGTGGAACCCGGTCTGATGCAGAAGCGCTATGTGGTTTGTTGGCTGGCTATATTGTTCATCCAAATTGTGCAGGTGCAACTGTTTTAAGTCTGGGATGTCAACATGCACAGTCATCCATATTACAAGCAGAAATTCAAAAAAGAAATCCTCATTACGACCGGCCACTATATATATTAGAACAACAATTAGCTGGAACTGAAACTAACCTTATAGAAGCTGCTATCAAACAAACTTTTTTGGGATTAGTACAAGCAAATGAACAAACAAGAGAGCCAGCCTCAATTAATAAATTGGTGATAGGTCTTGAGTGTGGTGGTTCGGATGGATTTTCTGGAATATCTGCAAATCCTGCTATCGGACATACATCTGATTTAATTGTAGCCTTGGGGGGCTCGGTTATTTTATCCGAATTTCCCGAATTATGTGGGGTAGAACAGGAGTTGAGTGATCGTTGTTTGAAAGAAGCAACTGCCAATAAATTCATGCATTTAATGCAAGTATATAATAAAAGAGCAGAAGAAAGTGGCAGCGGATTTTATATGAATCCCTCACCTGGTAATATTAAAGACGGTCTCATTACCGATGCCATTAAATCTGCTGGTGCTGCAAAAAAAGCCGGAAATTCTCCGGTAGTAGATGTCTTAGATTATCCAGAAAAATTAGTAACGCCCGGTTTGAATTTATTATGCTCACCTGGGAATGATGTAGAATCAACAACTGCAGAAGTTGCTTCTGGTGCAAATATTGTTCTATTTACAACCGGACTCGGAACTCCAACAGGCAATCCAATTGTACCGGTTGTAAAAATTGCGAGTAATACTACACTCTTTAATAAAATGCCAGATATTATTGATATCAATACAGGAACAATTATAGATGGATTAGAAACTATTGAAGAAGCAGGAGAAAGAATTTTAGATTATGTGATTGAATTGGCGAGTGGAAATAAAACAGTACATGCAGTTCGTCATAGACAGGATGACTTTATTCCATGGAAAAGAGGTGTTAGTTTATAAATAATTAGGTAATTGAATAAAAAAGGCGAATGAAAAAATTTATGGATGAAAATTTTCTGTTGCAAAATAAAACTGCAGAAAATCTATATCATACTTATGCAAAGAACTTGCCTTTGATAGATTATCATTGTCATCTTTCTCCAAAACAGATTGCAGAGGACTATCAGTTTAAAAATATCACAGATGCCTGGTTAGCAGGCGACCATTATAAATGGCGGGCTATGCGAACCAATGGCGTGTCAGAAAATTTTTGTACCGGCGATGCTTCTGATTTCGATAAGTTTCTTAAATGGGCGGATACCGTTCCATTTACAGTTAGAAATCCATTATATCATTGGACGCATCTTGAACTACAACGTTATTTTGGGATACAAGAAATGCTCGGCGCAGATACTGCAGAGAAAATTTATCAAGCCTGTTCCAATGATTTACAAAGCCCTGCCTTCTCAGTTAAGAATTTGCTCAGAAAAATGAATGTGGCATTGGTATGCACCACAGATGATCCTGTAGACGAATTGCAATTTCATTTGCAGCTTAAGAAAGATGGTTTTGAGATACCCATTCTTCCTACATTTCGACCAGACAAGGCAATGGAGGTGAAAAACCCTGAGCTTTTTACATCCTATCTTAAACAATTAGAAGCAATTTCGAATCATTCTATTTCAGATTTCAAGGATTACCTAAAAGCATTAAAATCAAGACATGATTTTTTTGCTACTATGGGTTGTGCTGTTTCTGATCATGGACTGGAAGAGATCTATGCTGAAAGTTATACGACTGCCGAAATTGAAAATATTTTTGAGAAACTAAGGGCAGGAAAATTCTTAAATCCTGTTGAACAGTTAAAATTCAAATCAGCAATGCTGATTCATTTTGCAGAATGGGATTATGAGAAAGGGTGGGTTCAACAATTTCATCTGGGTGCATTAAGAAATAATAATGAGCGGATGATTCAACGCTTAGGTGCTGATACAGGTTGGGATTCTATTGGTGATTTTTCTCAGGCAAAATCATTGGCAAGGTTCTTAAGCAGACTGGATGCAGATGATAAATTGAGTAAAACAATTTTGTATAATTTAAATCCTGCAGACAATGCGCTATTCGCTACCATGGCAGGCAATTTTAACGATGGATCAATTGCGGGTAAAATTCAATATGGGGCTGCTTGGTGGTTTTTAGATCAAAAAGATGGAATGATCAACCAGATCAACGCCTTATCTAATATGGGTTTATTGAGCAAGTTTGTGGGGATGTTAACTGATTCACGCAGTTTTTTATCATTCCCCAGACATGAATATTTTCGTAGAATACTTTGTAATTTATTTGGAACAGAAATAGAACAGGGTGAATTGCCGAATGATATAGAATGGATTGGAAAAATCATTCAAGATATCTGTTATGAAAATGCCAGAAGTTATTTTGGATTTAAAAAAATTACCCCGGGTATTAGCTGATATTTTAAAGTTGTAAGATGAAAAAGGTACTTTGTTTTGGAGAACTTTTATTGCGGATTTCTCCTTTTATGAAGGAGACAAATCAAGATCCATTCTCCATTTTTATAGGGGGAGCAGAAGCCAATGTGGCTAGGGCTTTAGCTTGCTTTGGTGTTGATGTAGAATATTGTTCTGCTTTGCCAAGTAATTTTATGACTTCTGAGATCATGAAATTTCTAAATGACTATGAAGTTGGCACTAACCAAATGATATTGAGAGGTGATCGGATTGGAATATATTATTTAGACCAAGGCGCAGATTTAAAAGGAGCAGTTGTATACGATCGAGCTGATTCCTCTTTTGCGAAATTGCAAACAGGAACAATTGATTGGGATCAAGTTTTTGAAGGAATCGATTGGTTCAATTTTTCGGCCATCACCCCTGCCATTAACCAAAACCTGGCAGATATTTGTTTGGAAGCAGTAAAAGTAGCTGCACAAAAAAATATTAAGGTATCGGTTGATTTAAATTATCGATCTAGATTATGGAAGTATACTTCGAATCCTATATCAGTGATGGAGCAAATTTTACCTTATTGCAATTTGGTAATGGGCAATATCTGGAGTGCAAATACTTTGTTGGGAATTAAAATCGATGAAGAAATTCATGCTAAAAAATCAAAACAAGCCTATATAGATCAGGCGTTGGCAGTTTCAAAAGAAATAATTGCAAAGTTCCCTTCTTGCAATATCGTAGCAAACACATTTCGTTTTGATAGGGAAGAAAACCAAATATTATATTATACAACCTTGTATCAGAAAGCTGTCAATTATCAATCTCCAGAATTTATAGTGGATCAGATTGTAGATAAAAGTGGGAGCGGGGATTGTTTTATGGCTGGACTTATTTATGGAATTTTGCAAGAACATCAACCCCAACAACTACTCAATTTTGCAACAGCTGCAGCCGTTGGGAAGCTTCAGGAAAAAGGGGATGGCACAAGACAGAGTATAACTTCTGTAAATAATTTATTACTGAAAAATAAGTAGCGATTTAAATTCTTACTTTAAATATTAATTTTCTTATCCTCCCATCAGAAATCATTGGTGCATGCACATCTTCCGGATATAAAATAACAAACTGATTTTCTTTTAAAGTGAAGAACATATCTGGTTGGTCATTAAAGAATAACACATCTTTCTCAGCATTGTATTCCCCTCTGGGAAGCTCACAGGTATTCCTTGGTTTCCATCCAAACTTTTCTAAACCATGAATACAAAACTGAATGTCTATATGTTGCTCATGACATTCGAATTCGGCTATTGACATGGTTTCTGTAACCCCATCTTCATCTGCAACTATTACCCTAAGATCCTTTCCTGAAATTTCATGATGACCTATGGGGAGATTATCTAAATCTGTAGAATTGATGAATTCAAAAGCTTTTTTAAAAAGTGGGTTTAGGTTGGCGTATTTTGAAGCATTATTTATATGATCAATAATCATGAATTTGTTTTTAAATATTTATTGAAGATAGCAAACAGAGACGAATAGATGTTCTTTCGGAAAACAATCGTTTGATATAGCTTTTCTGAATGAATATGGTTTAACTTTAAATTTACAGATGATTAAATTGTTGTCATATGGAAACGAAACATAGCATACTTGATCTTATTTCCGAGCAAGGGTTATTGCCACTATATTATCATAGTGATATAGATGTGAGTATTACAATCATGAAGACTTTATATGAAGCGGGTATTAGGGCTATAGAATATACGAATCGAGGTAAAACAGCCCTTGCTAATTTCACAGAAATGAAAAAAGTAGCTGATGCAGAAATGCCAGGTATGAAGCTTGGTGTGGGAACCATTAAAAATGAAGTAATAGCGCATCAGTTTATCCATGCCGGTGCCGACTTTTTGATTTCACCCGGCCTTGTTGAATCAGTTGCTGAAATGGCAAGTTTGCACCACTTGCCCTGGATTCCTGGTTGCATGACTCCTACCGAAATTATTAGAGCAGAAAGTTTGGGAGCTAATTTTATTAAATTATTTCCAGGCAATTTATTGGGTCCTTCCTTTGTAACCGCAATCAAAGATATTTTTCCGGATGTAGATTTCATGCCTACTGGAGGCGTTACAACAGATAAAGAAAATATCGAACAATGGTTTCAGTCGGGAGTTGTTGCAGTTGGTATGGGGAGTCAGTTAATCAGTAAAAAATTACTTGAGGCAAAAGATTTCATAACTATTGGTAAAGAAACAGAAAAGGTATTGGCTATTATAAAAGCAATAAAACAATAATTCATGCAGCAAGCTGATATAGGTAAATACCGCTGGACCATTTGCTCATTGATATTTTTTGCAACAACAATCAATTATCTTGATAGGGCTGTCATTAGTTTGTTGAAATCGAGTTTAACTACTGAGTTTAAATGGAACGATGGTGACTATGCCAATATTGAAATTGCATTCAAAGTGTCTTATGCTTTAGGTATGGTTGGTGCAGGAAGACTGATCGATAAATTAGGAACTAAGATTGGATATTTTTTCTCTACAATGCTTTGGAGTATTGCAGCTGTTGCTCATGCTTTTTCCAATAGTACATTTGGATTTGGTGTTGCAAGATCAGCATTAGGAATTACTGAAGCTGGCAATTTTCCAGCTGCTATAAAAACTGTAGCGGAATGGTTTCCCAAAAAAGAAAGAGCTCTTGCAACAGGGATCTTTAATTCCGGTACCAATGTAGGAGCAATTATAGCCCCATTAACCGTTCCCTGGATCAATGTTCATTGGGGCTGGCAATGGGCTTTTATTTTAACGGGTTCATTGGGCTTTATCTGGTTAATTTTTTGGTGGATCTTATATGAAGTACCTGCTAAACACAAGAAGCTTTCTCAAAATGAATTTGAATTTATTCATAGTGACACAGCAAAAGATGAAGTAGTGGATGAATTGCCTTTTGAAAAAATTTCATGGATTCGATTAATGGGTTATCGGCAAACCTGGGCTGTTATATTTGGTAAATTTTTGACCGACCCTATTTGGTGGTTTTATCTTTTTTGGCTCCCCGATTTTTTAGAAAGCGAATATCATTTAAAAGGCATTGCTATTGGTTTGCCTGTGGCAATGGTGTATACTTTATCAACTTTGGGAAGTATTGGCGGGGGATGGCTTCCATTACAATTAATAAAAAGAAATATCTCCCTATTCAAAGCAAGAAAAGTATCTATGCTGATTTATGCTTTTTGTGTATTGCCAATTGTTTTTGCTCAATTATTGGGCAGTTTAAATATGTGGCTGGCTGTAATTGTAATTGGATTTGCTGCAGCAGCACATCAGGCATGGAGTGCCAATATGTATACCGTTGTTTCTGATCGGTTCCCTAAAAAGATTGTTGGCTCTGTTATTGGTATTGCAGGGATGTTTGGTGCAATTGGAGGAATATTC
Source organism: Bacteroidota bacterium (assembly GCA_037139075.1). Lineage (GTDB taxonomy): Bacteria > Bacteroidota > Bacteroidia > Chitinophagales > Chitinophagaceae > Sediminibacterium. The sequence goes on along the minus strand of JBAXHC010000016.1, from coordinate 232 downwards.
CTTTCGCTCTTTGTACAAAAAAGCTTGTTTGTTCATTACCGTGCTTTGAATCAAATCGAAACCGCTTATTATATAATGTTCTTTATAAGCGGAACTGCTTATTTGCTTGCATGGATGATTATGCAAACACTTTTAGGAAAAAAAGAAGAAGTGGTTTTTAATTAATTAATAATAGAAATATCAAATAGGAAATGAAAAAGTATTGCCTACTATTTGTATTGTTTTTAGGGAT